>NZ_JBSPFA010000025.1:0-42886 GCF_053848885.1 Amedibacillus sp. YH-ame10 | reverse complement strand
TTCCACCGATGAGTCATCCATGGAAACATGCTTCGTTTCAAAATTATTTACTAACGATGAAGCATCGCAATGACTGTACTAATGTTTAACTATTTTTGAGACATTTTCAAAAACGGTTGACAAGTATATAGAAAAAAACAAAGTCCTCACGACCTTGTTTTTATGATTCTTCTTCAACGCTACGATAAAAGCGAATGGTAACTTTAAACAAATCTCCGTCAATTTGGATTTTCATATTTCCACCAAGGAGTTCTGTAAAGCTTTTTGCGATTGCTAAGCCCAATCCACTACCTTCTGTGTTACGGGATTTATCTCCTCTGGTAAATCGTTCCATGATTTCTTCAGGGTCGAAGTTCAGCTCACTCTTTGATACATTTTTTATAGATACTTCTACCATTGATCCAAAGTCTTCAACATTTACGTATACTCTTGTTTTCTCTAATGCATATTTTGAAACATTGCTGATGAGATTTTCAAAGATACGATATGCCTTTTGAGAATCCAAAGATAGAATTACTTTATCTTTTGGAAACTGATTACGTAATTGTAAATGTCTTTGTTTTAATGATACATCACACTCTGTCTCCACTTGTTGAAGTAGGGATAAAACATCTACATCCATATATTCTAATGCGACGCTACCGCTATTAGCCTTGCTAATTTCAAATAGATTTTCAATCAAGTGCTTCAAACGTGCAGAGCTATCTTCCAAAATACCAACATATTTTGCTCGTGTTTTCTGATCCAATGATGGATCTTTCAATAAATCGATATAACTAATCATCGATGTTAGTGGTGTTTTTAAATCATGGGAAACATTCGTTATAAGTTCCGTCTTCATTTTCTGTGAATGTACTTCTTGTTCAACTGCATTTTGGAAGTCTGTTTGAATCACTAGAATGCTTTCTTTTAAAGTATTGAACATTCCCATATCTTCTTCTACATTCTGATGAAAATCTCCTTTTGACAATCTACATATAACATCCGATAATACATCATGATCTTTTTTCATCGTTTTAAAATATTTATATAGTAAAACATAAATTACTCCAGCATACAGTATCAATAATAGAATCAGTGTTTTAAGCGTGTTTGAAGAAACAAATATGAACATAATAAACAATACTGCTAGTGCATTTAAAGCAGATATAATTACAAGTTTCTTTTTCATTAAGGATGAAAAACTTACCGTGCTAATATAGCGCTTAAATCTCTGTGCACTTTCATCTACATTACTTAACAAATGATAAACATCACTAGTATCTTTTGCTAATTTTTTCGTGCTTTTAAAATATATTTTTTTACATATAAAGATAGCTAATGCAGGGAATAGATAAATGATCATAAATCCAAATAACCCTACTAGCATATTTATGAAACTACCATAAAAAGCAATTAATGTTGATATTCTTGCCGCTTCAGTAAATAAGACAGCATGAACAACCACAAGACCTATTAGAACTAAACAAGCTCCTTTCTTTGTAATCGCCCATTCAATCAATTTTGATTTTTTCATGGCTTCAAATGGCAACAAGAGTATTACCAAGAGGAAGAACCCTAAGATAATGAAATAACAACCTATTACATTAGAAGCTTGATAATGCTCGAAGTACTGATTACTATTATCATAACTTGTATAAGTAGTTGTTTCCCCAATATCAATACTTTTCAATGCACCTGGTGAAAGCGCAAATACAAAATCTACATCTTTTATGTTCTTCATAGATATGTTTGGTATGTCCGCTGTATAATCTGCAGCAACCCTTTGAAAGGTAGTATTTAAGGTTAATGAATCATACATTGTATTGCTCATAACTATATTCAGATTACCATATTTGTCTATAGTAAAGGCTACATACCAATATGAATCATATAGCTGTACAAGATTTCCATCAAAATACCCTTCTAGTAATTCATCATTTGTATATTTCTTTGTATCATCTGAATGCCCTCTTATATAGTATTGTAGATGTGGTAGCTGTTGTTGCGTTTCTTTTGCCCCTTCAGCTATGGCTGTTTGAAAGTTAGTCCTTGTTTGTTCATCTAGCTTTTCCGCATCCCACAATAACAAGTCAGAAGTGATTTTTGGAATACTCTCCTTTGGAGTTATGCCTTCTAAATACGTAAGGTATAGTGGAACACTTGCTTTCAATACTTTCTCCATGGTTTCTGTAGAATGCATGTATGATTGATTTATTTCAATTTCTTCTACGGATTTAAATATTTCGTTAGCATCATTTGATGCCATTCTATATAAACTAGGTCCAAACCCAACCATGATTAAAGATGCAACAAATATTAACACAAACAAGAATCTAGTCTGTTTGCTTATCCTATGCTTTTTCATAAGTACCTCCTTTTATTGTTTTTCAATTTTATAACCAACTCCCCATACCACTTTTATATAAGTAGGACGTTTTGCATCGATTTCTATCTTCTCTCTTAAGTTTCGAATATGTACCATAACCGTTTCGGTATTTATAGCACTCTCTTTCCAAACATTTTCATATATTTCTTCACTTGAAAAAACTCTTCCAGGATATTCCATGAACATTTCTAATATTTTGAATTCAATCGGTGTAAGTTTCTTTTCATCACCATCCACAAATACAACTTTTTGATCTTTGTGAAGTTCAATTCCACCCAATAGCAAAACATCTTTTTCTTCTTTGCATTCTTTCTTTGAAAGATAGCGCTCATATCTTCTAAGTTGTGCATGTACTCTTGCCAATAATTCCATTGGCACAAATGGTTTACATACATAATCATCCGCTCCGATATTTAATCCAGTTATTTTATCAATATCTTCTGATTTCGCAGATAAAATGATGATTGGAAAATCATATGATTCACGAATTTTCATAGTTAAAGAAATCCCATCCATAACTGGCATCATAACATCCACAATCGCTAAATCTATGGATTCTTCCTTTAGTACTTCTAATGCAAGTGCTCCATTGCTCGCCTTGTATGTTATATATCCCTGATTACGTAAATATATCTCTATAGCGTCCGCAATCACTGCCTCATCTTCTACGATTAAAATCTTGTGCATAATCATCCCTCATTTTCTTTACTTCATTATACCTTACTTTTCCTGTGACAAGTATCCTCCAATATAATTTCTTTAATGTTCATGGATCGTTGTATATAATTTACACAACGTATAGATATAATTATGAATCCGATAAGTAATATTATTGTCATTGTCTCTATCATATCCTCATCTCCTTCTCTCATATAGTAAACGAAACATCTAAAGAATAAGTTTCAAAATTTCTTAAGATATTTTAAAGACGGCTTAAAAAGTTTTGAAATACGCTTGTAAAAGGCTATTACATGAAATACAATAATAGAAGAAGAGGGTGTCTCCATGAAAAAAATAATTGAGAATATCAAATTTATACAAGAAGGTACGATGGTGTTTGGTGACCTTTATTTAGAAGACGGGTATGTGGAAAGAATTGATTACAAATCTCCTCATATGTCGAGCGATATTGCCATTCCAGGGTTTGTGGATATTCATACCCATGGATTTCGCTCTTTTGCATGTGATAATGCGACTCCAGAAAATTTAAAAGCATTGTCGCTAGCCTATCCAAAACGTGGAATTACTTCATTTTGTGCTACAATATCTGCGCGTTCTCTAGCGGAGTATGAAGAAATTATAAAAGTGTATTCTAGTGTATTTCAGGGGGATTATAGAGGAGCCCAGTTTGAAGGGTTTCATTTAGAAGGTCCTTATTTAAATCCAGAGTGTTGTGGTGCACAAAACTTGGATAAACTATGTGAGATCCATTTAGGTGAACTCGAAGACTTTTTATCAAAGTATCATGACTGTATAAAAATTATGACAATTGCTCCTGAATTAAAACACGCGAGTGAGGCAATACAACTCTTGAATCTATATGGTGTACATGTTTCCTTAGGACACACTAATGCTACTTTTGAACAAACCAAAGAAGCTTTTGAGTCAGGAGCTACACAAATTACACACTTAGGAAATACAATGCCTAGAATAGATCATCATCAAGCCACCATGATGGACGCAATCTTTGCGTCAAATTGTACTTGTGAGATCATTATGGACCGTGTACATATGCAGAAAGAAATGTTGAAATGGGTACTTCAATTACTTGGAAGTGAACGCGTCGTTGCGGTGAGTGATGGAACGATTTACTCTGGATATGAGGATGAGAGTGATATCAAACCAACAGATGGCTTCACTTATAAAAATCATGCTATCTACATAGATGATTTATTGATTGGTAGTTGTTGCGATCTTTTAAATATCTTTCAGTTTTTGTATAAAGAAGCACAATATGATTTGATGGACTGCATTCGATTATGTTCCACCAATGCCGCAAAAATCCTAAAGTCTTATACAACAGAAATTGGGTTGGGAAAGAAAGTCAATCTTGTTATATTAGATCACAACTTACAAATCAAAGATGTTATCATCAATGGGAAAAGTGCACTCTAAAAGGATCACGAATGTGATCTTTTCTTTACGTGTATTTTATCTGAAAAACCTTTGATATTTTAAACAAAATTTCAATTCCTACAAAATAATGATATAATAGATATTAGAAGAATCATGCTTTATAGCAAGGAGAGCATATGAAATTACCTTTATCAAAAAATAAAAATACGAAAATTGTTTGTATATTGCTTGTCCTGTTCTCACTTGCAGGATTAAGCTTTTTTGACTATGCCTTTAAAAACGATATGCACACTAGCGACTATATTCATAATATGGCAGAGAAAGTAAACAATAATCTCTCCTTAACCCTACGTAACAAATTAAAAGATACAGAGTTGATTTTAACTTCTTTGGCTCTTCAAGCCAGTGCTTTTGATGATATAGAAGATCCTGTTATGATGGATGTTCTATACGAACAAAGCGTTGCGGATAATTATTTAAACCTTTCTATTACAACGACGGATGGAATTACAACACATGCCATCAATGGAGAAACAGAGAATACAAGTGATCGTGCCTTTTTTAAAGAAGTGATGTCTGGAAAAATATATGTATCCAATAAAACCTTTTCCAACTCTAAAAATAATGATTTCGTTGTTATGTCTGTACCTATTTGGAAAAATGATAAGGTAATAGGTATCATTGGAAGTACTATTGATACAAATATGTTCACAAACTTCTTACAAATGTCCATGAGTGATGAAGGCCAAAACGCAATTCTTGTTGAGAAGGATGGAACCATTATATCTAAGACAAAAGATGTTGCTAGCGATAATTTCTTCAGTGGTCTTATGAGTTCTGTATTAGAAGATAAATCATCTCTGAAGAAAATCGAAGAAGATTTTGCGAACAAAAAAAGTGGTATCATTCATTATTCGTTTGAAGGAAATAAACAATTAGCCTATTACTGCGAAATTGAAGATAGTGATTGGATGATTGTTTCCATATTTCCTCATCGTATTATTAGTTCTCAAGTAGATAAAACCTATAACAACACCTTATTATTTACAGTGAAATTGATTATTCTTTTAATTGTTGCGCTATTTTTGATTGCCTATTATGAAAGAAAGGCAACAAAAGAAGTTCAAGTTATCAATCAACAATTAGATGCGATTATTGATAATACTCCTGGTTGTCTTATTATGTATGAATATCATAATCGTAAGAATATTAAATTCTTGAATGATGAATTTGCGAACTTATCTGGATATTCTAAAACAGAGTTTGAACAAACATTTGACAATGATTTAGCGCTTATTATTCATCCTGAAGATATCAAAGAATTACAAGAGAAATTAAAACTTGATGTACATCATAATGATTATGATTGTGCCTTCTCTTATAGTTATCGAATCGTTCATAAAAATGGAAACATAATTTGGGTAATGGATCGCCGACATATAGTGAGAGATTCTCATGGAATACTTTGGTTTAATATTAACTTAGTTGATATTACTGAGATGAAAAACGTACAACAGAAATTACTAATTTCGCAACAGCGTTATAAAATGATCATTGAACAAACAGAATTTGTTGTGTTTGAGTGGGATGTACTACGAGATACAATTACTTTCTCTGATTTATGGACTAAGAAGTTTGGATATGAATTAGAATATCGTAATTTCTTATCTATTACAGCACATTATTGTGAACAATGTAGCGATACCTATATGCCTTTGCTTAATGCCTTTATCAAAGGAGAACAAGAACAAGGATTCATAGAATGTAAATTGAAGAAAGCTACGGGTGAATATATTTGGTGTAAAATTACAGCGCGTGCTATCAAAGATAGCGCTGGGTATATCATGCGAGTATATGGTTCTATTGAAGATATTGATGCACAAAAAGCAAATACATTGATTCTTGAAGAACGTAGTAAAATGGATGGCCTTACTAAGATTTTGAATAAAATGACAGGTGAACAAGAAATTCAAGAAGCAATCGATCGTAATCCAAATCATCACCATGTATTGTTTGTAATTGATATCGACGACTTTAAAAATGTAAATGATACAATGGGTCATGCGGTTGGAGATCATGTCTTACAAGAGCTCGGTATAGCGATTAAACAATCATTTAGAAATAGTGATATCCTCTCTAGAATCGGAGGAGATGAATTCGTTGCCTTAGTAGAGAATGTGGAAATGTTATATGAAGATGTGGTTAAAGTCAGAACTGAACAACTTCATGAAGCAATATCCTCCATCGCTTTAAATGGAGATTCCATTAGTAACATTACTTGTAGTGTTGGTATCGCTCTTTATCCACAACATGGTACAACGTATCAAGAACTCTTTGTGAATGCGGATAAAGCACTTTATATCGCAAAGAATTCAGGTAAAAATCAGTATCATATATACAACAAAGAGGAAGAATAGGAATTTAAAAATGAAAAAAATAAAAGCAATTATGTGCGATGTCGATGGTACCTTATTAACCACTGAACAAGTCGTATCAAAGAAAACAATACAAGCTATCAAAGATGTACGTAACCAAGGTATCCTATTTGGATTATGTAGTGGTCGTGATGTGTTGGGTATTAAAAAAAGATTAAAAGATTGGGGTATTGAAGGCTGTGTGGATGTCATTGTTGGTAGTGGTGGTTCAGAGCTTTATGATACAAAAACAAACACCAAAAAGGAAACGTATCCACTAGATGGAGAACTTATCAAAATGATTATGAAGCATTATGAGGATATGGATGTGAACTTTGCCATTCCTTTAGAGGGCGTGTTGTACGCACCTAAAGATGATGAACTTATTCGTATGTTGTCGGAAGGCGATAAAGAGCCTTACTTCGTTGTTGATTATGATGAAATGTTAAAAAAACCTCAATTAAAAGTAATGATTGTATGTAAAGAATCCTATATGGATCAAGTTGTAGAACGTAGTAAGACCTTTCACAACGAGCATTTCAAGGCTTCTGCCTTAATTACCGCAAGTGTATTGTTTGAATATATGGATCCTCGCATTTCCAAATCAAGTGGTATGAAAGAGCTACTACAAACACATAACATTACATTGGATGAAGTTTGTTCGTTTGGGGATGCGGACAATGATTATGATATGACATTACATTCTGGTGTGGGTGTCGTAATGGCAAATGGAAGTGAAAAAACAAAAAGTGTTGCGGATTATATCACAGATGATAATGATCATGATGGAATTGCGAATTTCATCTACTCTCACATTCTAAATTAAAAGGCGGTCCAATCGGATCGCCTTTTCTTCATTATAGTTTAATAAATTTTTCTACATCAATCACGAAGATTGTTGCGCCACCCACCTGTACTTCAACAGGGAAAGATGCATATCTACCAATATCATAAGATGCAGTGCTAGGTACAACTTCTGTACGTCTTCTGCTATATTCTCCAATAACCTCGATAGCTCTTTCTATTTTATCATCATCAGTACCAACAATAAGAGTTGTATTTCCTGCACGCAAGAATCCTCCTGTTGTTGCTAAACGTGTTACCTGATAGTTCTCTTTAGTCAATGCGCTTGATACAGCAGGACTATCATCATTTGACATAATTGCCAATATAAGTTTCATAATTATGACCCCTTTCTTATGTTTATAAGACCATTCTAACACTTTCCAAATGGTTTGACAAACATATATATACCTTTTTTTCTTAATCTTTGCATATTCTTTTGTGTTTCTTAATAAATGAATTTTATGCTATAATAAACAAGTTAAAAAGGAAGTGAATGACATGGGTAAATTAGGTCTTGTTCTAGAAGGCGGAGGAATGCGCGGTATTTATACAGCAGGTGTTTTAGACTTCTTTATAGATCATAACATCTATACGGATGGAGTCATTGGAGTGAGTGCTGGCGCATGCCATGCATGTAGTTATGCATCAAAACAAAGAGGTAGAGCTTTCCGTACCAATACGGATTATATAAAAGATAAACGCTATATGAGTATGCGTTCCTTAATCACAACAGGAGATTTGTTTGGGGCAAAATTTGTCTATGATGACATTCCCAATAAATTAGATATTTATGATTATGAAACATTCAATAAGGGAGAGATTAAGCTGTACGCTGTTTGTAGTAATATTGAAACAGGAAAAGCCGAATATATACAATGTATCAATATGGTACATGATGTTATTTATGTTCGTGCCTCTGCATCTTTACCACTATTATCTAAAGTAGTAGAAGTAGATGGCAAGAAATTATTGGATGGAGGCGCATGCGATAGTATTCCAATCAAACGTTTTCAGGAAATGGGATACGATAAAAATATTGTAGTGCTTACGCAGTGCAAAGAATATCGTAAAGGGAAAAACAACTTACTGCCTATCATACGTAAAGTATATCGTAAGTATCCAAAATTTATTGCAAAGCTTGAAAAACGTCATGTAGAATACAATCGAACATTGAACGAATTGTCTTTAATGGAAAAAGAAGGTTCTGTATTTGTTATTCGTCCGAGTGCACCAGTAGAAATATCTAGACTAGAAAAGAATGTAGATAAACTAAAAGCGCTCTATGATCAAGGCTATCAAGATGCACAAGAACAATACGCTGCGTTAAAAGAATTCATGGAAAACTAAGGGCTTATCACTTATGTGATAGCTCTTTTCTTTACATCTTTTTTATAGTTTCTTTATATGAAATCGGGTATCTGAAGTAATCTTTACAGGAAAAGGGACTATATTTATGTAATATTAACACTTTCTTTACATGGAACACTCTATGCTTACACAATCTTTATATTGCATTTGTTAGTATAAAGGTGTAGAAAACGAGGTGTTTTTTTATGTTTATAAAAAACTTTAAACAAAATCAGAAAATATTAGTGGTTGGCTGTGGTAGATTTGGTGCTAGTTTGGCTTCGTCTTTAAGTAGCTCTGGATTTGATGTCATCATTATCGATAAAGAAGAAAGAGCTTTTCAACGTCTTAGTGATACCTTCGGAGGATTTGAGATAGTTGGGGATGCGACAGATTTAGATACATTAGAATCTTGTGGTATTGCGGATTGTAATGTCGTATTAGTTACGACTGGTTATGACAATACCAATTGCATGATTGCACAAATTGCGAATATTATTTATGGTATTGAACAAGTATACATTCGTCTAAATGATCCTGCAAAAGAAAAGATCCTTAAAGATACAAGCATAAAAGCAATTTACCCTGCTCGTCTATCTTTAAGAGAATTTGAGAATATTAGTCATATTCCATTATCGAAGGAACTTGTCCTATGAATATTGTAGTTGCTGGTGGAAGAAACAAAGCAGATTTTTTAATCGCGTCTTTACTTGAAAAGAAACATCATGTAACTGTAATCAATGATGAAAGTGAGTACTGTGATTATTTATCTAAAAAACATAACATTCCGGTCGTCGTGGGAAATCCTTGTAAGGAATATGTACTAGAAGAAGCAGAAATTTATGATGCGGATATTTTGATCGCATTACGACCTACAGATCCTGACAATTTAGCAATTTGCCAAATGGCAAAAAGAATCTTTCATGTTAAAAAGGTTGTTGCGACAGTATCCAATCCAAAGAATGTGATGATTTTTAAAAAACTTGGCGTAAATACTGCCATAAGTGCAACGTATACCATATCTAAAATTATAGAACAAGCAAGTACTGTTAAGAACCTAGTGAATTCGCTATCTCTAGCACATGAAGATATCGTACTTAACGAACTCTTATTAACGGATACTTGTAAGCTTGTTGGTAAAAAGTTAAAAGATATTACATTACCTCAACAATGTATTATATGTTGTGTTTTACGTAATGTAGAAATGATTGTCCCTAATGGGGATACCCTTTTAGAGGCATTTGATAAAGTCATGGTACTCTCTCGTAGCAATCAACAAGATGAAGTATTTGACTTGTTTAGTTAAGGAAGTGAAGAATATGATTTCCATAGATACAAAGGAAGAAGTTGTAGGTTATCGTTTAATTATTGGATACATTGGGGTATTGATGATGCTTATTGGAGGGATTGTTTTATTGCCCTTATTCACTCTTTTCTTTTATCCCCAAGATATAAAAGAAATACAGTTTTTTCTAGCACCAGGAATTGGTGCTATTCTATTAGGATACCTTCTTTTTTTTAATATCAAAGGAAAGAAGAAAGGAAAACTACAACGTAATCAAGATGCGATTATTGTAGTCTTATGTTGGATGTTAGCCATCTTTATAACTGCATTACCTTTTTATCTAAGTGGTTCCTATAATCTAACACAGGCTATCTTTGAAACTACTTCAGGGTGGAGTACTACGGGTTTATCGGTAGTGGATGTTGATCATACTTCACACTTATTCCTCATGCATCGAAGTTTGATTTTGTTCTTTGGTGGGGTAGGACTTGTGCTTGTGATGTTATCCGTGTTATCAGATTCTTATGGAATGCGTTTGTATAGTGCAGAAGGTCATAGTGATCGATTACTTCCAAACTTAGTAAAATCTGCACGAATTATTCTAACTATTTATTTTTCATATACCGTAGGTGGTATCATTTTGTATATGTTATTTGGAATGAATCTATTTGATGCGATCATTCATTCCATAGGTGCTTTATCTACCGGTGGATTCTCAAGTCATTCCCAAAGTATTGCGTATTATGATAGTGTTTGGATCGAAGCTATAACGATCGTATTAATGATTCTTGGGAACATAAACTTCCTTGCTCATTTATTCTTAATACGAGGAAAGTTTAAGAATTTCTTCCGTTACTGTGAGATTCGTTTATCTTTTATTTTAATTGGTATCGCAACGCCTTTGATTGCGTTGTTGATGATGGGAACTTTACAAACAGCACTTCCTGATGCCTTCCGTCATTCACTGTTTCAGGTAGTATCTGCACTTACAACGACTGGTTTCCAAACCATTCCTTCCTTCCGTGTATTGCCTAGTTCAATCTTATTAATCTTGATTGTTCTACAATTGATTGGTGGAGGCATTGGTTCTACGGCTGGAGGTATCAAACAATATCGTATCTTTGTTATGTGTAAGTCTGTCTATTGGAAAATAAGAAGTATGTTGTATTCCAGCAATGTTGTACACTCGCATAAAATTTATAAAGTAAATCAAAAGGAACCTTTAAGTGAACAGGAAATTTCTCATGTAGGAGTGTATACCTTTCTCTATCTTTGTATCTTTGCGTTAGGAAGTTTTATTCTGTGCTGTTATGGATATAGCTTACAAGATAGTATGTTTGATTTCTCTTCTGCTTTAAGTACCGTTGGATTATCTACTGGTATTATGAGTTTTGATGCCCCTAGTCCAGTACTATGGGTAGGAACAACTGGAATGTTTATTGGAAGACTTGAAATTTATGTAGTTTTCTTAGCTATTCTACGATTTGGTAAAGATGTAAAAATGAATATTAGAAAAAGAGGTCATGGTGATATTTAATAATGTATACTCTTTGTAAGAACAGATTGTGAAAAAGTTATTCAAAGTCATTGAAAATTGAATTATCCTAGTGGCAGGAAAAAAAGGGCTGTTTCTTATTCGTTACAGTCCTTTTTGCTTTTTCCTTTTTTTATACTGTCCAGTTTACAAGACACAATTTGATGATTCGAACGCTTTTTTTTGCTAGTTATGTCAATAAGTTTGTCAAACGTGTTGAAAAGGTTATTTATGAAATTTCAAATTGTATAATTAGATTAAACAAATGCGCGGAAAAGAGGGATAAAAGTATAAAGAGAATTTTTTGTTTTATCAGCCATACTCTTTATATTATTAATGCTAGTACGTGGTTCTATTGAAATTCAATATGCAAAATATGATAGTAAAGAATCGTATAATCTGTAAGTTGACATAAAATAAGAAATTCAAAAAGCATTTGATTAGGAATAGTTAGAAAGTTAAGATAGCATCGAAATCTATATATTTCCATCAAAAGATAATTTATAGATGAAAGTAAAGACTCAGAAACATTTATTTAGGTAAAGCCAGTGTGGGCAATTAAATGTTGTGGTTATTTAAATGTAAATAATTCATGTAGTATTTCGGTAGTTTAAGCTTGAAGTGTGAACTTACTTCGCTATACAAGGGAGAGAGAAATTTATGAGTGAAAAAGAAAAATTGATTAGTAGGTTAGAGTTATTTAGCACGTTAACATTTTGGGCATCCAGTATTGCAGGTGCAATTGTCTTGTTAATGGGATTAAATGCATGTAGTGCAGTTAATGAATTTAATATCGATGAGGTATCCTCAACCTTAAAAAGTGTTGTAGCGTTTTTTATCTTTATTGTTATCATTCTTACTGCTTGTGGTATAACAGTAAGCTATATCGCTAAAGCTATAGCTCTTAACTTAAGAGAGAGTGAGAATATGGAATATCGAAAAAACACGAGTGTAATTAAGGACATGAAAAGTGCGTTTATATCATCTAATTTACATAATAAATCAAATGTAACTGATGAGCATGACCCACTTAATATCTAAATTGATGAAAGGGTTATAATATGGATATTTTGCTTATAGAGTTATATAATCAGTTGAATAAAGGTAGATATAATAATCATATTGATTCTCAATATTGGATTTATTCGATAGAAAATATTATCACAAAAGAAAATGGTGTAAGTAAACGCTATTTAAAAATTTTATTCTTTAATCGAAAAATGAATGAATCAAACAATTTAATGAGGTTATATTTAAACATTAATGGTAAAGAAGTGGAACAGGATTTGTTTAGTATTGTCTCTGAATATAATAATCCAAGCGTATTAGGTTTTATAAAAGAACTGGACTTGATTGAAGAAGGAAAAGATGCTCGTATAACTGGATATGTAATCGATGGTAAAAAAATCAATGTATCTAGGAATATTATAGATTATATTGAGATTAATAGTAAACAGAAAGAACTATCTGCTTTAAAAGAGTATTATTTTACAAATGATGTAGATATTATTTTATTCCCATCAATTAATGACTCCTATTGGTTGTGTACTTGCGGATATTGTAATGATAAGGATGATTTGATATGTCCAATTTGTGTGAAAAAAAAGGCCGATATACAGAATATACTAAAAATTGATATTCAGCAACTAGTATTGTCTCAAATAAACAGCCGTATCCAAGTTCATGCAGAGGCGAGTGTATTTGAAATTATCGAGACATATAAAACAGCACTTGCAGAAAAATATGGCATCGATACATCTGATACAGAGGCTGCAATTGATGTTGATCAATTGATACATTCGCAGAATAAATTCATTGAAAATAGAATCAGTGAATTTATTCGAGAAAATAAAGTTGTTTTTGATATCAAAAAATCATTTGAAGATACTATAAATGATTATTGCCATCAATGTATTACACCTCTGATTACGAAAGATATGATTGTATCACAGTTAGATATCGAAGCATTAAAAGAGCAGTATAAATCATATTTAGAAAAATATAAAAAACAAAAAAATAGAAACAAGCACGTATTCATTCTTTATATTATAGCGGCATTCCTTATTTCTTCTGTTTATATTGGCTATTCTCTATTATCTAAAGATAAATATAAAGGAGTAGAAACAAAATATAACAAAGAATATAGAGAAAATGTATGCTCTAAAACAATCGAAAACACCTTATATAATGATGAAGATAAAGAAAATGCTGCAAAAGCTGAATTCTTATGTAATTTTGATGTTGATGATGAAAAAATAGACTACCCAAAGTCAACCAAAGATGGAGATAAAGAAATTAAAGCATTGGATGAAGATCATGTTTTGATAAAGAAAACTGAAGATGTTGATAATACACACAAAAAAGTTTACTACTATATCTCTGATTTAAATGGGCAGATTGTGTATGATAATAGTGAAGATGATTATTATTATGAAACCTATGATGACCAAAAAATAATGAAAAGTGAAATAATTAGAAATAGTGAATTGGTTCAGGAATTAACATGGGATTATACAAATGATAAAGATTATGTGATATCTACATATGATCATATTGAAGATTACGAAACATCTAAATATTATTATGAAAATGATATTTTAGTGCAACAAGTTTCTCCTGTGGATCCTCTTAACGGTAGTGGATTAACTTACGATTATGATTATGTTTACAAATACAACTATGAAGATGGAGTTCTGAAGGTCGTTTCTTTGTTTGCAGGTAATACATTGATCGAAAATCATTATTACGAACAAAACAGAATTAAAAGGATTATGCAAGTTATAGATGGTCATGAAACCTTGTCTCATAGCTATTACTACGATACTAATGGATTTATGATAAAAAATAAAGACCCGGAAGAGACTGTAATTTATTCCCATGATTTCGATAATGGAATGCTTTGTTATGCAGCCTATGAAAATAGCAGTTCAAATCCTATATTGATTTTTAAAGGAAAGATGTTCTTTAATCCAGATTTAATAGCAGGTTATGATAAATTTACAGATTTATCATGGATATTGATCTCATATTATACAGAAGTATATTAGCTGTTTAACTAATTCAATCATTTTAAAACAAAAATTCATTTTTGGCTTAAGATTCGAAAAAATATCGGTAGAATGAAAGCGAAATATTTAATAATTATAGGAGGAAATAGCAATGTTAAAATTAAAAAATATGTGGAGTACACTAGATTCAAAGTTGATTGAAAATGAGGAGGATAAATCGCCAGTTGTATTATTAGAGAAAATTAACGAAGTAATCAAACAATGTGATTTACCAGTAGATGCTGAGTTAGACCAAATTAAAGATGGTTTAATAAACGTAAAAACATATGATTGTATTACACTAACAAATCGCGAATTTGCGAACCGTTATTTTAAGTTTGCAATCATGTATAATGAATCAAAAAAAGGAGTTTTGTTTTGGGGATATGGAGAAAGTAAAAATTTAAAAAAATTAGAAAAAAGGGAACGAGCAAAAAATAATGTGGTATCGGGAACATCTGGAGTCTTTAGTTCCAATTCTTCTGATTTTCAAAGAGGAACTGCTTTGAATAGTATCGTTTCTAGCGCTGTTGGTGGAATTATGTCTATTGGAGGATCAAAGAAAAAACAAAATCAAGAAAATGAATATTATGATAAGATCTATGCACTTATGCAATCAATTATATAGGAGGAATGAAATATGTCAGATGAATGCGCATTCTATAAATACGATAGAGGTTATTATTGCATCAAAGCAAAAAAGAATGTAAACGATGATATCGTACACAAGTATTGTTGGGGATATCATTATAATGATTGTCCAATTTATAAAGATGAAGATACATCATCATCTTCTTGTTATATTACTACAGCGTGTGTAACAAATAGAAATATGGCGGATAACTGCGAAATAATGATGAACTTGCGTGCTTTTAGAGATGGTTATATGAGCGAAAATCACAATGAAGATATTAGAAAATACTATCAAATTGCACCAAGCATTGTAAGTAATATTAATTTGTTACCTAACAGCAAGGTGATTTGGGACAAAGTATATGATGACATGATTGCTCCTTGTAATGATTTGATAATTGCAGGTAAAGAAAAGAGTGCATATGAATTGTATAAGGAAAAAGCATTAGTGTTAGAACAAAAATATAATAAATAAATCTATAAGGAGTACACTATGTCGAAATATAAAATTTACTTTGAAGGTAAGTGCTATGAATATGAACAAAACGAAATGTATCCTGAAGTTTATTGTGATCTTACTGACAAGAATCTAATATCGTTATTCAACAAAAGAACAACAAGTATTAAATCGTTTTATGATTTTTCTAATTGTGCAAGTGTTGAAGAAAGTAATATAAAGCTTATGTGTGAGAAAGAATTAGAAAAACTCTATAAGATAGAGGAAGAAATTGAAAAGTATACTAAGGAGCAAGGAATTGTGTTAGATTGGTTTTCCCCAACAAATCCACGAATTGAGAGTGAAGTTCCTAAATATGAAAAACAAAGAAAGTTTATATGCAAAAATTGTGGAGAAAAGCTAGATAAAAACTATCTTGACCATTTAGAAGATTCTAATTATATATATGATGATCTGGAAAGAAATGTATGTCCAAAATGTAGAAAAGAGAATAGCTTACTCTTCATAAACGAGCACATTTATGAAGCAGAAACATACGAGACAAGAGCAAATGAAAAATTTGATTCAGGTCAGTTTGATGAAGGTTTGAACTTTTTGTTTGAAGCGATTTTGGAGCTCGATAAAGTTAATCAAAGTGAAGAAGATGATTATTTATCAATGTTATCTATAAGAGCATTTTATACACAAAGAGTCGCTCAAGTGTATGTTAGTATGAATGATTATACTAAAGCTTATTCAATTATCAATAAAGTAATAAAACTTTGGGATGAAGCGATTGAAAAAAGTGATATATATGAGTTCAACAGTGTTGCGATGGGTTACTATATACGCCAATGTTGTTGTTTACAGTTAGAAGAAAATTTAGAGAGCGTTCTTACTGATGGACAAAAAGCAGAACAGTATTTAAAGAAGTACCTAAGCATTAGTGAAAGATTACATGATGAACCGTCAAGTGAAGCAAAATTAGCCCGATGTAAGGAAAATTACGAAGGTTTAACAGTACTTGTATATATCAACATGTATGTAGCCATGGAAGCCCTTGGAAACCCTGAAGAGCAATGCAATGATGCATATAATAAAGCGATTCAGTTTCTAAGACAGAGCCAGTTTATTGAAGAGAATGATAAGGAAAATTTTAGAGACATGCTAAACATTCATCAGAGAACTTCGGATAAACAACAAAACCCTCCACAAAAAGAAGGCTGCTATATTGCCACAGCAGTATATGGCGATTATGATGCGCATCCTGTAATAGTGTTAAGAAGATTTAGAGATAACATATTGCAGAAACACTCCTTAGGTCGATTATTTGTTAAAATTTATTATAGACTTAGCCCGCCATTAGCAGAGAAATTACATGATAAAATAAAAATAAACAACATAATTAGGGCAATGCTAGATAAGTTCGTTAAACATTTACAAGAAAGAGAAAACGGCTAGATTTCTTGAGTGATAAAATAGGAGCCTCTTTAAACTTTCATAGGGTCAAAAGGCACATCATTTTGTTTATAAAGGGGTGGGTAAAGAATCGTGTGTCTTAGTTTTAAAAATTTATATTGGTAAAGAATAAGAAAGACGCATATCCAAAAAAGGTGTGCGTCTTTTGTCTGTGACTACCCACATGATAATGTAAGCAGCGTAAAAGCTATTTCTTGTTTATATATTCAGATTGTTAATGAAAAAAATAGGAGTATATCCAAAACATTGAGTTTGGAATACTCCTGCCTGTCGACAGTCTGAAGCCACCATATAGGTGGCTTACAAATTTTCTATTGCGGTGTATGGCATTTCAAACCAGAAGGTAGAACCTTTTCCAACTTCGCTCTTCACACCATAATGTGCACCATGAAGTTCTAGGATCGTTTTTACAATACTTAAACCTAAGCCACTTCCCACTTTAGAACGTACGTGTGTTTTATCAACTTTATAGTAACGTTCCCAAATATGAGATAATTGTTCTTTTTCAATTCCAACTCCATGATCAATCACTTCGATGTTTACTTTATCGTGATTTATACTTTGTTTCACAATCACAAGACGATCTTCTCCACAATAGTTGATCGCATTGTTTATCAAGTTATAAATGACTTGGTTCAGCTTCACAATATCTGCCTCTATTCGCACATGATGTGTATAATCAAAGCGGATATGGCAATTTTGATCACTTACCAATTTATCATAACGATGAATAATGTCTTGGATTTCTTCTGTTAAATTGATTTCTTCTTTGCTTAATTTTTGTACCCCAGCTTGTAGCTTACTTAGATCTAACATATCATTTACAAGGGTTGTTAAACGCTTTGTTTCATCGATAATTATCTGCACATTTTCAGGTGTGTTTTCTCCTGGAATATCACGCATTACTTCACTGTATCCACTAATCATAGTAAGTGGTGTACGTAAGTCATGGCTCATGTTCGCAATAAGATCTCTTCGTAGGCTTTCTACTTTTCCAAGCTCTCCTGCAGCATAATTTAACGTATCGTTTAATTCTTGGATTTCTAAATACCCTTTACCTGCAAAGCGAACGTTGTAATCACCAGTCGCTAAAACCTTTGCGCTCTTATTCATACTAATAATTGGAGATGCTATTTTTTTAGATAAGAATAAAGCCAGTACGATGGCTATCACAATCAATATAATCGCAATCATAACAAACTGTGTCTTGATCGTATCTACAGTAGCATTTACGGGTGTCAGTTGTGCAGTGATTAAAATCGTTAACAATTGATTCGCATTGTTTTTCACCACACTGATATAGGTCATACTCTGTGTGCTTTTTTTACGTTGTGTATCTTCAATCGCCTTGAACTTGGAATCTTTTCCAATGTTCAAAATATCATTTTGTATATCATCTAAAGGCAAGCGATCCTTCAGTGTGCTTTCTTCTATCAATTTACTTGCACACCCTTTTATGGAAGCCTCTAATTTTAACTCTTCAATGGTTTGTTTGTTGCTTTGGTAACTTACTTCACTAATTCTACATCTAGGATCCCCTTCTCCTGATGTTAATGCTTTTCCATCATCTGCATAAACAATGACACAGAACTCATCTTGTTTAGAAATATCATTGATTTGTTCTTGATAATCCACTGCATTAATAACTTCATTGATTTCATCGGCAGCTTTTTTTACTGCACTAGATTTAATGGACACATAAAACTTTTCTAGAAAGATGACTTGAAACAACCATAGAACAACAATGATAATGCAAGTGAAAATAAGCATGGAACCAAAG
Organism: Amedibacillus sp. YH-ame10; assembly: GCF_053848885.1. NCBI lineage: Bacteria > Bacillati > Bacillota > Erysipelotrichia > Erysipelotrichales > Erysipelotrichaceae > Amedibacillus > Amedibacillus sp. YH-ame10. The sequence continues at coordinate 23,641 of NZ_JBSPFA010000025.1, read as the reverse complement.
ATTTTCCATTTTACACTCACCGTTTTTTTAATTTTTGGCTTCAAATCTATATCCTAAACCACGCAATGTTATAATCATTTCACTATAATCGCGCAAGCTCTTTCTAAGTAATTTTATGTGCGTATCTAATGTTCGATCGTCTCCATAAAAATCATATCCCCATACATCATGAATTAGTTGTTCCCTTGTTAACGCAATTCCTTCATTTTTTACGAAGTAGAATAATAATACATATTCTTTTGGAGACATTTCAATCTCTTCTTCATCGATATATACTTTACGTGCTGTAAAGTCAATCTTTAACCCTTTGTATTCATATACTTCTTTTGCTTTATCGTTTGTAGCACCTTGATATCGTTTTAAGATAGCAGATACACGCATCATTAACTCTTTAGGTGAAAAAGGTTTTACAACATAATCATCCACGCCAATTTCAAAGCCATGGATACGATCATACTCTTCTCCTCTTGCGGATAACATGATAACTGGAGTTCCACAATTTTTATGAATTTCTTTTACCGCAGAAAAACCATCCAAATTGGGCATCATAATATCCATGATAATCAAATCATAAGATTGTAAGCGACACTTTTCTACCGCATCCATACCATCTTTGGCTTCTGCAATTTCATGTCCTTCGAATTCCCCATATTTACGGATAATGCTACGGATATTTTCTTCATCATCGACAACTAACAGTTTACTCATATAATCACCTCAATTTTATTATACATGTTTTATATGGTGCTTGTGTGAATGTTTTATGAAGTTTTCACATATAAAACCAATAGGTTAAATCCTTACCTACTTGCATTCTCACCTTATGTTGTAGCTTTAAAGAGATTGCATTTTCTTGAAAGATTTCTCCATAAGGTATACGACCTCTTTCTAATTGTAAATTGATCATTGCTCTTTCCAGCATCGTTGCTAAACCAAGACGTTTGTATTGTGGTTTTATTTCTAACATACCAATGGAACCATAGCCACCTTCATGAACACCTACAAACCCACATACATCATCTCCATAAAACATACCCAACATACCACTTTTAATATTCAATGAAATATATTCTTCATTAGCTAATGTTGGCATTTCTTTTCCATATAAATCAATTACTTCTTGCATATGCTCTAAATTTAATGGTTTTATTTCGTATCCTTTTTCAAGTGATATTTCTAAAGGCTTCTGTGATAAGTAGGCACAATGATAACATACATTTTCAAATTCTATATTTCTATCTTCCTTTAATACTTCATTACAAATCGTATCATGTGTAACGAGAATATCAAACGTGTCTGGTATCATTTGAATCATTTTTTTTGCACTTTCTTTTGTATTGGCAGCCGCATAATAAATTGATGAATATACATCATGCAATAACAAAGCATGTTCATCTTCATATACTACGGTTGCGCCTAATTGCATAGAATTGATCATATCGGCATATAAAATTTTATTATTTGTTACATCCATGTTTATCTTCCTTCTATTTGTTGATAATAGAAAATCGCTAATTGTGTTCGATCTCTTAATTCTAATTTATCCAACAGTGTACTTAAAAAATTACGAACGGTTCCTTCACTTAAGAAAAGGGTCTGTGCAATTTCTTTATTATTCAACCCATTTGCGACTAAGCTAATAAATTGTTTCTCTCTATCATTCAAATCAATTTCTAAAGATGCATTCCCTTTTGTATGCAACATATCTGGTATCTTCGCAATGATCTCAGTGTTGAATACATTTTGTCCCATATGAACGGCTTCTAAAGCTGGTAAAATAGAATCAAAGTTCTGTTTTAGGATATATCCTTTAACACCCATCTTTAATGCTCGAATAATATATTCATCATCATTGAATGTCGTTAAGAATAAGATTTTCGCATCTGTATGTTTTTGGAGTATTTTTTCACTTGCATCTACCCCATTCATCACTTCCATACGTATATCCATCATCAATACATCTGGTCGATGTTGTTCATATAAAGTAATAGCTTCTTCCCCATTATATCCAACCGCAACCACCTCTACACCCTTTGCCTCTATGATGGTTTTTAAGGAACTGCATACCAATTTATCATCATCTATAATTAACACTCGCATATACTTTCCTCCTTCGGTAATGTAATAAATACTTTGAAACCTTGTGTCGTTGTGACATTAAAATAGCCCTGTAAATTATCAATACGATCACGTATATTTTGTAAACCGATACCACTATTTTTGATACCTTTTACAACCCCATTATCATGTACAATAATCTGATAAAAAGTAGGTTGTTCACGTACAACTATCTGTACTTTATCCGCATTGGAATGCTTCATTATATTGTTCAAGCTTTCTTTCAAAATGGCTAGAATATGATAGATCACCACTTGTTTGAAAGGATGTACGATATCATATTCTAGATGTATTTCACAGAATGTAAAGTCTCCTATAATCTTTTGTATCATTAATTCTAAATCCAAAGATTCTGCGTGTAAATTGTGTACGCTATTTCTTACACTATCCATAGCAGAAGATAGCGTTTCTCTTAAACTGTTGATTCTTTCTTTTTGATCATCCTCATGTTCCAAGGTTTGAATAGCTCCTATTTGTAGAAGTGAACTACTTAATAAATGACCCACATTATCATGTATTTCCCTGGCAATACGGTTTCGTTCATCTAACGTCGCAATTCGTATTTCTTGTTCCTGTTGAATAAGTAGGTTTTGATTTTTTTGAGATAAAATCATTGCTAATTCTTTGGTTGTATCACGCTGCTTTTGATACAAGGTATGCACATACATATTCTTCATATATTGAAATTTCAAGGCCATCGCAAAACACAATTCAACATAACAAAATAAACTTATGTACATTTCCCAATGAGATGCATGAAAAAATAAAGGAAGAAAATACACGACATACTTGATGGTAAACTTTCTAGATATTATTGTCATGTACACTATAGCAGGCAAATAAAATGCTAATTCCTGATAAAGTGTACAAATCACTAAATAAGCAATCGTTATTATATATACATATTTTTTCTTTGTTAGCACATAGGACAAGGATGCGAAAATAATCGTACATAGCAATGGTACGATTGGTATCTCTCCATCTTGAATAAAAGATAGCAACATGGAAATGAACGTTAAAAGCACTGGGTTTAAAAACATCATCATAAGGCAAACGCTCCTTTCTTAGATTTTACCATGAATAAGAATTGCACACAAATAGGAATCAAAACAATAATGTGACAAATGTCATACTACTTCGTGCTTATTGACACTTATGTTCCTCTTTTAAACAAGTTATACTTAAGATGTAAAAAGGGAGGACTTTCTATGATTATAGATGTTAATAACTTAGTAAAAAGATACAAAGAATTAATCGCATTAGACCATTTTCAATTAAAGGTAGAAGAAGGAGAAATATTAGGACTATTGGGACCTAATGGTTCTGGTAAGACAACTGCCATAAACTGCATGCTTTCTTTATTAAATTATGATAAAGGGGAGATTAAAATCTTTGATAAAGTGATGAGTCCAGATGCATATGATATCAAACGTATGATTGGTGTCGTACCTCAGAATATTGCAGTTTTCTATGAATTGAATGTTTATGAAAACATCGATTATTTCTGTGGACTTTATGTCAAAGATAAAGCGCAACGTAAACAACTAGTGGAAGATGCAATCGATTTCGTTAATCTAGGCGAATTCCGTAAATTCAAACCTGGTAAATTAAGTGGTGGTTTGTTACGCAGATTAAACATTGCTTGTGGAATTGCGCATCAACCAAAGTTAATCTTTATGGATGAACCTACCGTAGCAGTCGATCCACAAAGTAGAAATGCCATACTTGAAGGAATACTTCAATTGAACAAACGTGGCGCAACGATTGTCTATACTTCTCATTATATGGAGGAGGTAGAAGAAATTTGTTCTCGTATCATCATTATGGACAAAGGAAAAACGATTGCGACAGGTACAAAAGATGAATTAAAAACAAGTATCACATTGAAAGAAAAAGTGGAAGTAGAACAAATTGAACTTAGCGAAGCTCGACTAAAAGCAATCAAAGAAATTGCCAATGTTTCTTCTGTAGAATACTCTCATAAATTCTTACAAATCAAATTTACTGGTGGCAAACAGAATTTGATGAATTTGATGAATTACTTCACCCAAGAGAATATCGTATATGGAAAGGTTTACTCTCAACTTCCTACATTAAATGACGTCTTCCTTGAAATCACTGGAAAAGAACTAAGAGATTAAGGAGGAGCATATATGAAACATATATTATTGTACCGATGTAAAGTTATGATGCGAAATCGTACCCTTGTATTTTGGTCCATCATATTTCCTATCGTGTTGATGACTTTATTTGGATTGATACTAAGACAAAGCTTCCAATATACTTCTTTTGACACCGTTCCAGTTGCCATCGTCGAAAATGAATCTTGGGATAACAATACAGCTTTACAAACCGTTCTAAAAGAAGCAAAATCCGAGGATACTCCACTCTTTAAAGTCAGTGTACTATCGAAAGAAGAAGCAGAAAAGCAATTAAAAGATGAATCTATAAGTGCCTATGTTATTTGTGGTGAATCTTACGATATTCATGTAAATACTTCAGGTTTCAACCAAACGATTACGCAAACATTCTTCGATGAGTATCTTCAAAAAACAAGTATGATAAACCATCTTATGAGTTCTGGAGCTTCACTTGAACAAATTCAAAACTTATTTACAGACACAAGTGATTATATTTCTGTAAATAGTGACGCCAACACGGATGTGACAAACGTTTACTTCTATACCGCATTGGCAATGAGTGCTATGTTTGGAGGTATGTGGGCGATTACAGCTATTATCGATATTCAAGCAGACCAAAGTCAAAAAGGTGCTCGTATATCTTTAGCTCCTACAAATAAAGCAGTGCACTTAATCTCTTCTCTGTGTTTAAATCTTATCGCAGTGTTTATTATTCTGTGCATGCAGTTCGCCTATATTTACATCTTGTTCGATGTATCCTTTGGCGAGTTACTGCCATACATGTTCTTGATCCTCCTAGCAGGTGATGTCGCAGGTAGTGCTTTGGGTGCTTTTATTGGTACTGTTACAAACGCTAAGAATCCAGAATCAAAGGTTGGGATGTTAAATTCTATCACGATGCTAGGTTCCTTCTTGTCTGGTATGATGATCGTACAACTCAAATGGATCATTCAACATTACGTTCCATTCTTAAACTATATCAACCCAGTCAACATGATAACTGACGCTCTATATGGTCTCTATTATTTTGGACTTAATGATCGATTCTTCTTTAACTTGATTTCCTTATTAGTATTTAGTCTTATTTGTTATACGATTGCGTTCTTTAAACTTTCTAAGAAGCAATACAAAACATTGGGGGTGAAGTAATATGGCTAGGTTATATTATAAAATTATTTTAGAACATAAAAATACCATTCTCACATATATTGTTATTTTCTTATCTATCTTCACTATCTTTGGAATGTTCTCGGATTCATTATATGGTACTAACGAGCAAATCTACGAACAGAAAAAGACAAATATAGCGATACTAGATCATGATAATAGTGAACTTAGTAAAGCCGTTGTAGCACACTTAAAAGAAACATCTAACTACAACGATTTAGGCGATGATATGGAAGATATAAAAGAGGCTTTATTCTTTGCTCAAATTGATAATATCATTGAAATCCCAAAAGGATTTGAACAAGAATTTGAAGCTGGAAAAGAAAATGTAATTCAACTTCAACAACGTCCAGATGACGCAAATGGAGTACTCGTAAAACAGAAATTGAATGCATATTTATCTTCCTTGAAGAGTTATCGCAGTATAGATAAAAATTTATCCTATAAACAAGCAAGTTCATTCGTTACTAAGGATTTAAAACAGAAAGCACAAATGAAGTTTGTTAAGTCAGAAGAAAACAGAAAATCAGATATGTTAAGAACCATGTATTTTAACTTCATGTCTTATGTATTGTTCTCCGTTATTGTAATGACTGCATCTTCTGCTATGCATTCTATCTATCGTAGTGAAATGTTAAAGAGAACACTTGTTTCTCCTATGAACTCTACAAAAATGAATTTAAAAGTTGTATTATCCAATGTATGTTTTGGTTTGATTTTATGGTTAGTATTCACATCAGTGATCCTATTTATCCGTAAAGAAAATATGTTTAGTGCCTCTGGAGCAATGTATATATTAAACTCTTTTGTATTTACGATTGTCTCCATAAGTTTCGCCTATATGGCTACAGCAATTGTCTCTAACAAGAAAAATGCAGTCAATAAGTTGGATATGATTACAACAATCGTTGGTTTAGTGAGTGCTTTCTTAGGTGGTGCATTCCTACCACAAATGTTTATTCCAGAAAATGTTTTCCAAATATCTAAATTCATACCAACATTTTGGTTTGTAAAACTAAACGATAGTATGACCTCCATGATTGATATAACATCTGGTGTAATAAAAGAAGGTTTACAATGCATGGGAATACAATTGTTATTCGCGATTGCTTTCCTTATGATTGGATTAGTCCTTATGAAAAATAACCGAAGCCAAGATGTCATTGTAGATAATGATTATGAGTAGGCCAATGAAAAAATCTAGTGATTAGGCTAGATTTTTTCTTTACTCTACACGATTATATGCCTGTTAAATCAAGCTTATAAACACTAGTATTTAGAGTACTATTTTCAATGAATAGCACTATATATAGCGTAATTTTGTACACTTTTCCAACATTTATAGGAAAAGCTCCTTCACAGGAGCCTTCTTATTTATTCTTGTATTCCTAATTCTCTTTCTAAGTATTCATCATAGCTCATTCTACGATCAATGATTCCATCATCTGCTACTTCAATGATACGATTTGCTAAAGTTTGAATGAATTGGTGGTCATGAGAAGTAAAGATCATCTCTCCCTTAAAGCTTTCAAGTCCATTATTTAATGCCTGAATAGATTCCAAATCTAAGTGATTAGTTGGATCATCTAACAATAAAAGGTTAGGAGCTTCTAGCATACTCTTTGAAAGCATACAACGTGCTCTTTCTCCTCCAGATAACACATTAACTGATTTCAATGCTTCTTCTCCACTGAACAACATTCTTCCTAAGAATCCACGGATATACCCCATGTCATCAATACTTGAATACTGACTTAACCAGTCACAAATACTTTCATCACCTTCAAAGTATTCTGTATTATCATTAGGTATATAAGAAAGTGTAATCGTTTGTCCAACTTCGATTGTTCCTTTATCTGGTTGGATGCTTCCAGCTAATACTTTTAGTAATAAAGATGTTTGTAACGGATTTCCAATAAGTGCTACTTTATCTCCGTTCATCATAGAGAAGGAAATGTTCTTAAGCAATTCTTTCCCTTCAATAGAAGCACATACATCTTCTACGAATAAGATAGATTTCCCAGATTCTCTTTCTGATTTAAAATCAATGAAAGGATACTTTCTTGTAGATGGTTGAATATCATCAAGTGATATTTTATCAAGAATTTTCTTACGTGATGTTGCTTGTTTTGATTTTGCGGCATTCGCAGAAAAACGTGCAACGAAAGCTTCTAGTTCTTTTATTTTATCTTCTTTTTTCTTATTTGTGTCTTTTAATTGTTTCGCAATTAATTGACTAGATTCATACCAGAAATCATAGTTACCAGAATAGATTTTAATTGCACCGAAATCTACATCTGCAATATGTGTACACACTTTATTTAAAAAGTGACGATCATGAGAAACAACAATTACTGTACTTTCATAATTGATAAGGAAATTTTCCAACCATGCTACAGATTTCAAATCCAATCCATTGGTAGGCTCATCCAACAATAATGTGTTTGGTTTTCCAAACAATGCTTGCGCTAATAAGATCTTTACCTTTTGTGCAGGTGTCATAGTTGACATTGATTCCTGATGTAAATCAACTGGAATATCAAGTGCTTCTAATAAGGTTGCTGCTTCACTCTCAGCATTCCAACCATCAAGATTTGCGAACTCTTCTTCAAGCTCTCCTGCTTTAACTCCATCTTCATCTGTAAACTCACCCTCTTTTGTATAAAGGTGTTCTTTTTCTTTCATGATTTCATACAAGCGTGTATTTCCCATCATCACTGTTTCTATTACAGGATAATCTTCAAACTTAAAATGATCCTGTTGAAGAGTAAACAATGTTTCATGTGGTCCCATGAAAACATCACCAGTATCTGGCTTTAATTCACCACTTAAGACCTTTAAAAATGTACTCTTACCAGCACCATTTGCACCGATTAAACCATAGCAGTTTCCATCTGTGAACTTTAAATTTACTTCTTTATACAGTGTTCTCGCTCCAAAGCGAACACTTACATTATTTGTACCTATCATATGTATACCTCCAAAATAACGTTGCTTGTGAATTATAACATGAGCACAGAAGAAAGACAAATTTATAATGCCCTCTGAGCGCTTATTTACTCAAAGGGCATTGATTTAATCTAAATTTGTTCCATTTGTTGCGATTACTTTTTTATACCAGTGGAAAGAATCTTTTTTGTAACGGTTAAAACTTCCATTCCCTAAATCATCACTATCCACATACACAAAACCATAACGTTTTCCCATTTCACCAGTTGATGCACTGATCAAATCAATACATCCCCAAGGAGTATAACCAATCAAGTCAACGCCATCTTCAATCGCCTCTGACATTGCCTCGATATGCTCACGTAAATAATCGATTCGATAGTCGTCATGGATTTGGTTGTTTTCTTCTAATGTATCAAATGCTCCCAATCCATTTTCAACAATCATTAATGGGATTCTATATCTTCCATATAGCTCATTCAGTGTATATCGTAAGCCATTAGGATCAATTTGCCATCCCCAATCACTTGAGCTCAAATACGGATTTTTAACACCTTCTAATAAATTACCACCTATTTTAGAAACATTATCTTCATGAGACACGCAATTTGTCATGTAGTAAGAAAAGCTATAGAAATCTACACAACCTTCCTTTAAAATTACTGCGTCATCATCTTCCATTTGTATACTTATTCCATGAGTCTTCCAAAAATGTTTTGCATAATATGGATACTCTCCATGAACTTGAACATCACCACAATAATAATTTATATTTTTCCAATGATTTTGCGATTTTAATATATCCATTGGATGACACGTTAATGGATAAGTTGGCATGATTGCTATCATACAACCTATCATTGCATTAGGATTTATTTCATGAGAAAGTTTTACTGCTTTCGCACTCGCAATAAACTGATGATGTAATCCTTGATACCTTTGCTGAATATTGTCCACTTGATTTGTAAAATCGCGTGTTCCTTCATTAAGGATACCTAATGACATATAATTTCCAAGAGCCAATGTACCACAATTGATTTCATTAAAGGTTAGCCAATATTTAACTTTTTCTTTATATCTCTTAAACAAGGTTTCGCAATAACGCACATAAAATGAAATTACATCCCTGCTTGCCCAACCATTATATTCTTTTGTTAAATAAAATGGCATTTCATAATGAGATATAGTAACGATAGGTTCGATATTATATTTCATAAGTTCATCAAATACATGATCATAGAACATCAGACCTTCTTCATTTGGTTCATCTTCTATACCTTTTGGATAAATCCTAGTCCAGTTTATAGACATACGATAAGTTTTGAACCCCATTTCAGCCATAAGTGCAATATCTTCCTTGTAATGATGATAAAAATCACTTGCCTTATGGTTTGGATAATATAATTCATCTTCAATTTCTCTAGTGATTTGTCTAGGCATGGAATGTGTGCCACTGCTTAATAAATCCGCAATGCTCATTCCTTTTCCACCTTCATCCCAACCACCTTCAAATTGGTTAGCAGCAGTTGCACCGCCCCATAAGAAACCTTCTTTAAATGACATTGAATACCTCCTATTTTCCTTCCTTGTAAAGGATATATGTTGCTATAAATGTTGAAACAATACCTATCACAATAGAAACGCAAATCAGAATTACATTCATTCCATTTTCGCTTATAAAACATGGAATAGCAAACAACGCAGAACTTCCTGCAAATGCATAAATGTATACTTTCATTATTCCCGCAAATAAACCTGCAATCGCACTACCAATCATAGCACCCCACATTGGAGTTTTATATTTTAAATTTATTCCATACATTGCTGGTTCACTTACTCCACCGACGATTGCTGTAATTGCACAAGATACACCAGTAGATTTAATGCTTTTATTTTTTGATTTTAATGCAACTGCTAGTGATGCAGCTCCTTGATTGATGTTAGAAAGAACTAATGATGTAAAGAATATTGGTTCATATCCTACAGATCCAAACATTTGTAGTAAATATGGAACGAAAGCTGAGTGCATTCCAGTCATAACGATAAATGGCATGAATGCAGCCAATACAGCAACACCAACGAAACCTATTGTTTCATATAACCAAATAACAAACTCTGATACATAATTTCCTAAGAAAGCTCCTGCAGGCGCTAACAAACAGAATGTAATTGGAATCATAACTAAGATTGTGCAAAGTGGTTGAATGATAGAACGTAATGATTCAGGTGAAATCTTCGCAAAGAATCTTTCGATTGGTGCCATTACCCAAACACATAAAATTACTGGAAAAATTGTTGAAGTATAACTTGCTCCATAAATTGGTAATCCAAAGAAGTTAAAAGATATACCTTCAGCTACTCCACTTACAAACGTTGGATAAATAAGCATTGCTCCTATTACCATTCCTAATCCTTGGTTTGCACCAAATTTCTTTGCTGCATTACTACCAACGATTATAGGAAGGAAATAGAAACCTGCATCTCCAACCATTGTTAATATCTGCATAGTTGCATTTGTATCGCTCAACCAACCGAAGGTCTGGATACACAACACAAGTACTTTTATCATTCCACACCCAATAAGCACTGGGATTGCTGGTGTTAAACAACCAGAAATTGCATTTAAAACACCATTTAAAATTCCTTTAAACCCTTTTTCTTTTTTCTCTTCATTATTCTCATTTACTGCCACTTCTTCTTTTAATCCACTTTTTTCACAAATTAATTTATAAGCATCTCCAACAGCTTGTCCAATAATGATTTGAAGTTGCCCATTTTGCCATTGTACCCCAATTACACCTTCTAAACCTTCGATTTGTTCTGTTTTTACAACACTTTGATCTTTTAAGTTGAATCTTAATCTTGTAACACAGTGTGTAAAGAACATAACATTGTCTTTACCACCAATCAAATCAACTACACTATTTGCTAAATCTTCATATTTTTCTTTCTTAGCCATAATCTTTCTCCTTTTTATTTTTCAATTTCATATATGCAAACAACGTATCTCGCGAGTTATACATTGGTTTTGCCAAAATAAAACCCCACACATAAAAACACAAAAACTTGTGAATTTATGCGAGGGGTAATGCCCTAATGGTTACAATCCTCTCTACTGCATAATCGATTGATATGTAACATCAGATATAAGAGTTCTTCTTGGTTCAACTCCCATTTCAAATGCTTTAAAATGTATTCTTTAATGCTCTGTGCACATGCATATGTGTCAGGGCACTCTTTCTTCATAGAACTATATAATACGTTGTTATCACTTGCAATCATAGTATCTGCATCTCTTCGTTTTAACAGATATTGTAGATGTGATACAAAACGTGAGTAATTGAATCCTTTACGATGAATCTCTATTTTCATAGAATCTTCGATTAGCACTGTTAATTCATTGATTAAGTCTGTTTCATCGATTTCATTTTTCATATTTGCCTGCATGTTTTCAGCATTTATAAAGTGAAGAGCAATACCCACTGCTTCCTCTTTACATAACCTAATATGCATTTTCTCATTGATTAACTTAACTGCTTTTTCACCTATTTCCATCTCTGTTTCATATAGATGTGCAACATCATATGAGAACGGCATTTTTATTTTTAAATTTTTTTCATATCTTTGAATCGCAAAGTTGATATGATCTGCTAATGTGAATACGATATTTGCGTTTAATTCATTGTCTATGTAATTCTTCGCAAAATCAACTATCCTCGCACTAATTTCAAATACCTCTTCACTTATCTCATGTAACAACCCAAGATAGTTAGAGTTGATTCCATAGTACGTTCGATGTATTTTACTTAAATCATTTAATTCATATGGAATTTCAGGAAATCCAATTCCTTTACCAAAGGCAATCAATTCGTTCTGGTTATTATCAATACAAACAGCAACATTGTTATTTATTTTTTTAATAACCTTCATGATATGCCTCCTCGCTTTCTACGCTTTTGCGATTACAATATCTTCCCCTACTGAAACTTTATCGCCAATATGATGGAATGTCAATGATAAATCTGTTCCATTTGTCACAATCATTGGTGTTGTTAAATCAATTTCTTTTTCTTCCATAAATTTCATATCGACTTCGATAATTCCTTCCCCTTTTTTTACTTTAGAACCTTGATCCACTAATGTCTTTAGACCTTCACCATTTAAGTTTACTGTATCAAGCCCAATATGAATTAACACTTCTACTCCATTATCACCTTGAATACCAAATGCATGTTTTGTATTCGCAATCATAACGAGCGTTCCATCGCATGGTGCACACACTTTACCGTCTGCTAATTTGAAAGCTACACCATCTCCCATCATACGACTTGAGAATACTTGGTCATTCACTTCTTCTATCGAAATGCAGGTACCATTTACTGGTGCATACAAATTGTTGTCTACATCTTTTTTCTTTTTAAATCCAAACATGTTCATCTCTCCTTTATAAAATAAAAACTCTTCAAAACATCCAAAAATGACGCACATCTTGTGCCTTCATTAAAGGTAATGCCTCAAAGAGTAACAATCCTTATTTACATATTCATTCTAGTATGCGCTTTCAAGATTGTCAACAATTTTTTTGAAATTTCTTGAATGAAATTTTTACAAAACTACAGAAACACGCATAAACAAAGGCTTATTTATATATAATTTATCCAATAAAATACACCGTTTGTTTTCCTTTGCCCTTTTTATTTATAACATTTCGTTCGATTAAACTCCTTAAATTATTGATTACAGTTGCTTGTGATACCTGCAAGAAATCCTGAATATCTTTCCGCCGCATTTCCTTAGATTCTAATAAGAGTTTCACGATTTCGCTTTCATACTCATTCAGATTTTGTTGCGTCATGATGGTATTATTTCGGTTTGGTAATGTTATTTTGAATGCATTTTCACTAAGTTCAATAAAAGGTTTTACATTTGAATTTCGATAGCTCTCCTCAATTTTAGGTATACCAGTTCCGTATGCTTCCACCCATTGTAAACGATAGAATAAGTTTGATAAATATTCGTTTCTTAATAAAGATACTCCTACTCTTAAATCATCTTTACTAATCCCTTTCATCAAACATCCTAATGAAACTATCTCTATACGATCATCAAAAATAGAAAGTAGTGTACTTCCTCCTAAAGAATAATCACGATGCACAATAGCATTAATGATAGCCTCACGTATTGCGACTTCTGGATAATCGAAAGTATCAATTCTTTTTAAACTGTCATAGGTAGATTTCTTTTTATTATACTGTTGTACATACTGCATTGTCTTCTTCATTTGATTTATAATAGAGCCCTCAAAAATTTGGTGATCCAAGAAGTTTATTTTTGATTTTCCTTCAAAAACAGCACATTTTGTTGTAGTAGGGCATTGATCTGATATCAAATAAGCTAGATTACTATAGATACTATCGTTTGTATAGAAATGTAGAGTTTTCATCTGATTTTCTTTCATTGGAAGTTCCATATCTTCGCAAGCTGTCATGAATGATGTGAATGATAGCTCTTGATTTAAGGAACGTTTCTTTTCAAAACTTTCACCATCAGATTCCACAATCATCTTCTTTATCATAAGCTCGCTTGCACACACACTTGACGCTCCTTGACGAACATAAACACCGTTAGACTTAAGACCCTTATTTTTTAAATAGTAGGGTTTTGAATCTCCCTCTTGAACAAGGATTTCTATTATCATTTTCAAATCCATTTCTTTTATCAAACATTTCGTGTACATAGTCGCATCTGGTGAAATACTTTCTCGAATAGAATTCGTTATTTTTAACATGACATCATCTATTTCTTCTTTTTTAACACCACTAACACTGCCATCATCTTCCATACCAACAAATATGGTTCCACCCTCACTATTAGCAAAGGCTACAATCGTCTTTTTCAAATCGTCTACGTATTCTCTTTTAAATTCTGTGTACATATCTTCTTTTTTCATGAATTCACCTTTCTAATACTTTCTAATATTATTATAATAATTCTAATATTAGAAAGCAAGAGAAAAGGCAGAGTATTTCTACCCTACCTATTTATACTAATTTAGTCCATGATATTCTTTATAAATATCATTCTTCGATAAGCCTCTTTCTTTAGCGACTCTTTTTATTGCCTCATTGGTTGTCAAACCATCTTCTACATAGGTATTAATTTGATCATGTAACAAAGGCATAGCAGACAGTTCTATATCCGCTCTATCTTCTCCACAACCTTCTACAACAATCACCATTTCTCCCTTTAAGTCGTCCACAATTTCAAGGACTTCTTCTATGGTACCACGAATAAATTCCTCATGTTTCTTAGTGAGTTCTCTAGCAAGGCAAATCTTACGATTCCCAAGCACTTCTAAGGCACTATTCAACATCTTTTTGATACGATGTGGAGCTTCATAAAAAACCATGGTAAATGGATAATATTTTAAATCAAAGAGTTCTTTAATTCTCTCTTTTTCTCCTGATTTCAAAAAACCATAAAACAGAAAATGCTCTGTAGACAATCCACTGGATACAAGTGCATTTAACATTGCATTACATCCTGATATAGGAACTACATTAAACCCTGCTTCCATAACTTTCTTAGAGACAATAGAACCAGGATCTGATATCAAAGGATATCCGGCATCACTTACAAGGGCTACATCGTTTCCCTTTTGTAATAATTCCAACAATCCATTTGCACTCTGTGCTTCGTTATGTTGATGATGCGCTATCAATCGTGTCTTAATACCAAAATGTGATAATAGCTTCATAGTATTTCTCGTATCTTCTGCCGCAATCACATCAACGCTTTCAAGTATACGAATAGCACGTGGTGTCATCTCACCAAGGTTTCCAATGGGAGTTGCGACAACATACAATGTTGGTTGTTCATTTTCAAAACTTTTTTGACGAATCATGCTTTTCACCTACCGATCAGAAAAATCCATATCCGGCCATAATTCTTTAAAGCTTAAAAACTGTACATCTTCTCTATTTTCAATTTTGACCTGTTGAAGAAGTACATTCATACTTGTAATACGATATCTATTCCCTTTATATTCAATTTGTGAATTCATTTTAGGAAGACCATCTCTTAAGCGTTTATATTGTTCATCTTCAAATTTTAAACAACACATTAATTTTCCACATTGTCCACTCAACTTTTGAATGTTCAAAGCCAATAGTTGGTTCTTCGCCATATTAATAGAAACAACATCAAAATCATTTAAGAATCTTGAACAACATGTTTCCATTCCACAACTTCCTAGTCCTCCAATAATCTTAGATTTATTACGAGGTCCAATCTGGCGAAGTTCGATACGACACTTAAAGATACCTGCTAATTCTTTTAGTAATTCTCTGAAATCTACACGCTCATCCGCTACATAAACAAAGATAATTTTACTGCAGTCTAGTGTGTATTCTGCTTCGATAAGATTCATATCTAACTTGTACTTTTCAATACAGTCATTGCATATCTTCATTGCTTTCTTTGCTTTTTCTTCATTCTCCGCAACTTGTTTTAAGTCTTTTTCACTTGCTTTACGAAGAACGGGTTTTATTTCCATTCCATTGGAGAAGAAAGCTTCACTTTCTTTTACAATTTCACCTAGCTCTAATCCACGCACAGTTTCCACTACGACTAAATCACCTACATGGTAATCATCGTGATCTGTACCAAACGTATAGATTTTCTTGGATTCTTTAAATGAAACAAACGCTACAAATTTATACATACGAGGAGGTTTTTTATCCTCGTGGCGTGTGTCATTTTTATGATCTTGAAATTTTTGTTTATTTTCCTGACTCATCTTGTCACCTCTTTCATTTGATACAGCATCTGATCCAACAATAGCTGTATATTTACAGAACGCAATAATGTATCTTTGGTCTGCATAAGTATTTGCAATAGTTTTACATAATCCATGTGTTTGCTTTGTATGACACTCATTTGCTTCAAGTACCATTCATCACTTGTCTCACGATTATCTTTCATACAATCTTTGAAAAGCAAGTGCAACATATCTACGATATATACAAGCGATTGTTTTCCATATTTTTTCTGTTTCGCAGGAAACCCGTCAACTTGCATGAATAGCAATGCTTTATCTGGTGATACGCAAAATCTTTCTACCATACCCTTGAACACATAAAGTGCATGTTGGTAATCTTCAGATTCACTCGCTTCTAATATATCTTGTTTTGCACGAATCAAATTGCTAAGAATATAAGCGTCTAGTTCACTGACTTCTTCGTGCACTGCTTGGTAGCATTGTTTCGCGTTCAAGGCAGTAAAAGGAATGTTTTGACATCTTGAAACAATGGTAGGTAATACTCTATCAATTTGTTCCACAATAAGGATTGCGATCATGTCGTTGGTTGGTTCTTCCAAAAACTTTAATAAACTATTTAACGCATCTGGAGTAGCATTCTCCGCATGATCAAGAACATAAATTTTCTTACCTTTTGTTTCCAATCCAGTTTTATTAAATGCAACCTGTAGCTTTAGGATGGCATCTTTCTTTATAGAAACGCTTGTTCCATCGATGTATATCATATCTGCATATTCATTATGCAATACGCGCATACAAGTATCGCATGTTTCACAAGCAAATCCTGTTTCATCACATAGTATACTTTGCGCTAACAAGTATGCAGTTTCTTTCTTTGGTGTACCACTGGGTCCACTAAACATATATGCATGTGCAAGCTTATCACTTTCTAGAGCATTCTTTAATGTGTGATATACCACAGGTTGCTGTTCCTTCAAAACATCTTTAAACATGAGGTTCAATAATCTCCAATAAAGCATTTACAGTATCTGTTAATACCGTATCAATATCTTTATTTGCATCAATCACATGCATACGATCTTTGAATTTTTCTTTTACGATTTCATATCCTTCCGCAACTTTCTTATGAAATTCATTACTTTCGTTATCTAATCGATCAAGATTACCACGATTGCTAACTCTAGATAATCCTGTCTCTAAACTAACGGATAAGAAAATTGTTGCGTTTGGAATATGTCCTTCAATCGCAAATTCATTGATTTGATAGACTTCATCAAACCCAATTCCTCTTGCGATCCCTTGATATACTAAAGAACTATCTACAAAACGATCGCATAATACGATTTTATTTTCTGCTAATGCAGGAAGAACTTTTTCTATCAAATGTTGACGACGACTTGCCGCATACAACAAAGCTTCACATCTAGGATCCATTGCTGTATTTTTTGGATCAAGGATGACATGGCGTATTTGCTCGGCAATATCAATTCCTCCAGGTTCTCTTGTATATATTACAGGATATCCTGCTTCTTTTAATTTTTCATATGCTAATTTAGAAATGGTTGTTTTACCACTTCCATCATTTCCTTCAAATGTAATAAATAGACCGTTGCGCATCTTCAACACTCCTAACCAATCTAACATATTATATCATAATCAAAGGGTATCACACAAAGATTTTAATGTTTAGAACACTTGTGAACTACGCAAAATGTATACCTTTTCAAGATATATCATATACTACCAATAGGGAATTGCTTCATTCCCTTCTATATACAGGTGGTTTTCCACATAAAAAGGAACGATTTCTATGTGAGTCGTTCCTTTTTATATGTTTAAAATCCTTTTTCTTTTAACTCGTGTACAAGTTCTACATAGAACTCACGCACATCAAAATCATCTATATTTTCTCGGTTCAAATCAATCATATCACCATGTGATATACCCCTGTTTCCTTTTGTTGTAAGAAAGCGAAAGTTTTCCCCCCATGGAAACGAAGTTTCTGCGACTAATCCATCGTTAGGTCCATCAAAGTAGGATACCAATTGCATTGAGAAGTTTAAGGGAAAGCGACCATCTCTTGCTCGATTTAACTTAGAACCTACACTTTGATAATACACATTTTCTTTATCTACTACAAGTTCATTAAAGTTTGTACATGAGGAAGCCGTTAAATCGTTTACGGAAGATAAGAAATCGGGATTAAAATCGCCCATCTTTTTTAATGTTGCGTTGTACATATCCGCTACTTGTTCTTTCACTTTCACTGGTATTTTATGTAATAGATAGTCCGCAAACACACATCCCTTATGTGGTGTATTTATGGTCGTTAGAGAAGCTACATAGGGGGCCATACCCAACTGTGATATCGCATATCTACTATCTAATCCACCTTTTGAATGTGCAATAATATTTACTTTTTCACTCCCTGTTTCTTTTCGTATCGCCTGAATCCTTTCTGCCAATTCCTTTCCGCTATCCGCAATAGCTGCGGCGGATTGATGGTTTCCATAATATAGGATTGCGCCATTACGCTCTAATTCTTTTGGAATCCTTCCCCAATAGTTAAAGTACTTGAAATCCCTAAAAAAGACACCGTGTACCATAAGAATTGGATATTTTGTTTCGCAAATTTTATCTTTTGATCGCTCTTTGTTGATAATCATCTTTTTACTTTCAAAGATGCTTTCCTTATATGTAATACGAATGATATAATACAAGGCAATGAATTGCGCAATTGGAATCCAACCACATACGATTCCAATCACACGCCATTTTAGCTTCAATTGATATGAGGTCGTATACACACGTATGATCCCATTCCAGAAAACAATCGCTTCTATAATAAATACACATAATAAATGAAGAAGCCAGCCTCTCCAATCTGTGCGTTGAAGATCATAAATTAGATACATCGTACTTGCGATTGTAGATAATAGAAACACAATCAAAAGCTCACATCCATCTGCACAAACTCTTAATCGCCATGTTGTCATCCAACGATTCGTAAATGTTGGAAAGATATTAATCCATACAAAAAGTAGTACAAAAAGAAACAACACTACATTGCGATTATTAAATAGTGGGAAACAAATAAAATTGGCGACACAGAATATAATACTGGCGTCTATGATTCGCATACAATATTTCATATAAATACCCCTTGTTTAGATTTATTTTATCATAAATAGTCACTTTAATGCTTACACTTATAAAAATTATATAAATATTGGAACAAATTAAGTGCATTTTCAGAAAATAAATGATAAAATATGAAAGAATTTATAAAACAAGGAGGCTTATATATGATTAGAGTTGGAATTATCGGATATGGTAACCTCGGTCGAGGTGTAGAATGTGCTTTAGCAAAAGCAAAAGACATGGAATTAGTTGGAATTTTCTCAAGACGTGATCCAGCCACTGTAACACCTCATGACAGCGCGACTCCTGTATATACAATGGAAGATGCAATGAACATGAAAGATCAAATTGATGTCATGATTCTTTGCGGAGGTAGTGCAAATGATCTTCCTGAACAAACAAAGGAAATGGCAAAGTATTTCAATGTAATTGATAGTTTTGATACGCATGCTAAAATACCTGCACATTTTGAAAATGTGGATGCTTCTAGTAAAGCAGCAAAGAAAATCTCTATTATTTCTTGCGGTTGGGATCCAGGAATGTTCTCCTTAAACCGTTTATACGCTAGTGCAATCCTTACAGAAGGTAAAGATTATACATTCTGGGGAAAAGGTGTATCTCAAGGACACTCTGATGCTGTACGACGCATCGAAGGTGTGAAGGACGCAAAACAATATACAATTCCTGTGGAAGCTGCATTAGATGCAGTACGTAGTGGAACAAACCCTGAACTAACAACACGTCAAAAACATACAAGAGAATGTTTTGTAGTTGCTAAAGAAGGTGCAGACTTAGCACAAATCGAGCGTGATATTGTGACTATGCCAAACTACTTTGATGAATATGATACAACAGTACATTTCATTGATGAAGAAGAGTTTAAGCGTGATCATAGTGGAATTCCACATGGTGGATTCGTAATTCGTAGCGGAAGCACTGGTTGGAACAATGAACATAAACATGTGATTGAATATCAATTAAAGTTGGATTCCAATCCAGAATTCACATCTAGTGTATTAGTTGCTTATGCAAGAGCAGCATATCGCATGCACCAAGAAGGAATGAGTGGATGTAAAACTGTATTTGATATTGCACCTGCTTATCTACACCCTGAATCAAGCGAAGAACTACGTAAACATATGTTATAAAACAAACCCACAGGAGCCAACTCTTGTGGGTTTTTATTGTCGTTTCATGGGGTTTGCGTTACAATAGATACATACGCAAAAGGAGATATTTATGAAAAAATTTATAAAGACTATGTTTATACTAACATGTATGATTACACTAGCTGCATGTGGAAGTGATAAGGAAGAAACAAAACCAA
The DNA here is from genome assembly GCF_053848885.1 of Amedibacillus sp. YH-ame10. Taxonomy (NCBI): domain Bacteria; kingdom Bacillati; phylum Bacillota; class Erysipelotrichia; order Erysipelotrichales; family Erysipelotrichaceae; genus Amedibacillus; species Amedibacillus sp. YH-ame10. The sequence continues at coordinate 3,018 of NZ_JBSPFA010000025.1, read as the reverse complement.
AAGACGAAAACTTATTAAGTGGAAAACATAACGTAGAAATCGTTGTAAAAGATATGGGAACTATGAAAGTTGAATTAGATGCGGATACAGCTCCTATTACAGTTACAAATTTTATAGACTTGGTAAATCAAAAGTTCTATGATGGATTGACGTTCCATCGTATTATCGATGGATTTATGATTCAGGGTGGAGACCCAAATGGAAATGGGACAGGTGGCTCTGATAAAACTATCACTGGAGAATTTGCGAACAATTCCATTGAAAACAATATCAAACATGAACGTGGAGTACTTTCTATGGCTCGCTCAAATGATAATGATTCCGCTAGTTCACAATTCTTTATTATGCACGCAACTGCACCACATCTTGATGGTGACTATGCAGCATTTGGACATGTAACAGAAGGTATGGATATTGTAGATAAAATTGTAAGTGAAACATCTGTATTAGATGAAAATGGAACTGTTGCGAAAGCAGATCAACCTGTAATTGAAACTATCCGTGTCATAAAATAGGAAGGAACTATTTCCAATGAAGAAAGCATTCCAGATTGAAAAAGATCGAAAAGAAGATACATCTGGCATTATTCAACACGAAAAAAAAGAAGCTATTCGTTTAAACAAATACATCAGTAGTTCTGGATACTGTTCTAGAAGAGAAGCAGATCGATTGATTGAAGCACACAAGGTTACCATTGATGGAGAAATCGCAACACTTGCGACGAAAGTCGAAGCACATCAAAAAGTTATGGTTGAACATACATTGATCGAACATAAACAAGAGATGTTGTATATTGCTTTGCATAAACCTGTTGGTATCACGTGTACAACAGACACTGCAATTGATGGGAATATGGTTGATTTTATGAACCATAAAGAGTCTATCTTTCCAATTGGTCGTTTAGATAAAGAATCCAGTGGTTTAATACTACTCACCAATGATGGAGATATCGTAAACAAAATATTACGTTCTGTAAATCAACATGAGAAAGAATATATTGTAAAAGTAGATAAGCCTATTCAGGAAGAGTTCGTACAAGAATTACGCAAGGGTGTTAAAATCTATAATGCTGTTGCGAATACTTATCAAATAACAAAGCCTGCAATTGTAGAACAAATTGACACCTTATCTTTTCGTATTATTTTAACAGAAGGATTAAATCGTCAGATTCGAAGAATGTGTACTGCATTTCAATATAAGGTTGTAAAACTAGAACGTGTTCGAATCATGAATATACATTTAGAACCGCTCAAAGTTGGACAATGGAGATATTTACACGCAGATGAATTGCGTACCTTAAACAGTTTAATACAAGATAGCAAATCCTTTGATGAGGATATTGAAGAATAGATTTATAAAAAGAAAAAGGGTGAGCGTATGAATAAGAAAAAATTAAATGAAATACGAAATGGATTACCAGAAAATGTAACACTCATTGCAGTTAGTAAGATGCATACAAAAGAAGAAATAGCAGAAGCTTATGCATGTGGTTGTACCATCTTTGGTGAAAATAAAGCACAGGAAATGGTACAGAAGTATCATCCAGATTATGAATGGCATTTTATTGGTCACCTACAAAGAAATAAGGTCAAAGATGTTGTTCCTTTAGCAAGTATGATTCAAAGTTTGGATAGCTTACGTTTAGCAGAAGAAATTGAAAAACAATGTGCAAAAATTGATAAAGTAATGCCAGTACTTGTAGAAATAAATATTTCACGTGAAGTAAATAAAACTGGAATTTTATTCGAAGAATGCTCTAGTTTTATCAAACACTGTATGCAATATCCTCATATAGATATTCAAGGCTTGATGTGTGTAGGACCGCTTGAAAAACCCGAAACTACAGAAGAATGTTTTGAAAAGATGAATGTTCTTTATCGTAAGATGCAAAGTGAATATGGAGAAGATAAAATTCATACCTTATCTATGGGTATGAGCTCTGATTATCAACTTGCCATTCAACATGGTTCTAATATGATACGATTAGGAACTATTATCTTTGGAAATCGTAATTATAACTAAATCATTAGTTCATGAAGCCTTATAAAAAGTAAGTGAGAAAATTCACTTACTTTTTTGCATCTTCTTTTTCTTTGTATTGAGAGTATCTTAGGAATAAAATCTCCGCAAGTATAAAAAATAAGTTGGCTGCTTCGTGTAAAATATGTTCTCCAATCATTACCTTTGATGTGGTGATATAAATGCTTTTCGTACACACTTGTGCCAAATCATTATTTTTCAGTCTTGTTATCGAGATGGTAGATACATTTTTTGATCGTAATCTAGATGCGAAATCTGTAATAAGATCTCCTTCTCCACGGAGTGAAATAAGAATCACAACATCACTAGATTCTAAAAACGGTAAAACCATTTCTGTTTCTTTCTCACCAGAAAGTACATATACTAATTCCCCACAATATAAAAACATCCGTTGTAATTCATTGGCAACTGAATTCTGTAGTGCACCTGTACCATAAACAAAGATTCGCTTTGAACGATATAACAAAGCGCAGATATCTGTAAAATCACGTTCTCTTATCTCATCAATAGCATACTTGCACGTATCACAAACCTTATCCACAAGTTCAGGATCAATTGTCGTGGTTTGTGTTGGTCTTTGTTCCCAATTTAGATACACCTTTAATTCACTGTATCCCTTTAAGGAAAGCTTCTGTGCAAAACGAAGTATAGTTGTCTTAGAAACATGACAGCGATCTGCTAATTCATTGATGGATAAATTAGCACATTCTTTTTGATGTTCTTGTATGTAATTCCAGATATAAATATCGTTTGATGATAATTCATTATAATGCGCATTTACCAGTTCTGCAATTTTCATGTTGTTCACCTCAGTATTTTGATTATAACACGAAATTAAGATACTTTGATACGATGTAAAAAAGATGTCCTGAAGGACATTCCGAAAGATTAAATTTCGCCTGTAGATATAGTATACTATCTATAGGTGATTTTTTTGATTAAAGACTCTTCTGTTTTCGCTAAAAAAGAACTTGCTTC
>NZ_JBSPFA010000024.1:0-48111 GCF_053848885.1 Amedibacillus sp. YH-ame10 | reverse complement strand
AATATTCATTAAATTTTGAAGTAGTTAAAGAAGTAAAAAAAGAAAAGAAGCAATATATTCCACCGATGAGTCATCCATGGAAACATGCTTCGTTTCAAAATTATTTACTAACGATGAAGCATCACAATGACTGTACTAATGTTTAACTATTTTTGAGACATTTTCAAAAACGGTTGACACTATGATGATTTACACCACTAGTTGTATATTATCTAGCTTTTTAAAGCATCTGCTGATTTTTTAGGAAAGGTATAGCTATCTTTTATATAACCTTCCTCACTAAGTTTTTTCAAGATTCTATTGTAGTTTTTATTAAACTGCGATGAAAAATGGATATTAGCAAATACATCTGCAATTTGCACAAAACGACAATTTTCCGATTGATAATACGTGGCTGTAATACGTTTATATAAACCTGCGCCTGTTGCTAGCTCTGTATTTAAATATTCTTCTAGCAAATAAATTGTATTTGTTCTAACATTTCTATTATCTAAATGTAAATTGATTTCATTTTCACATATCAGTTTTTCAGTTGCATACTTTTGTAATCCCAATTTCAATAAAAAAATTAAATGCTCTCGCTGTATTATCAAATAAATTCTCTGTCGCAGCGTTGTTATCTACTTTTATCAAATAGACTTCTATGCAATTACTAGAACACATATATCGTACAAATTTTTCTTTCAATTCAAAAGTCAATGCACTACCTTTTAGTTCTTTGAATTTCCCATTTATGAACATTTTATTTTCAACATCGATTTTCTTTAACTCCTCGATATTTTTAGAAATGAATCTTTTAAACCTTTTTTTAGCTATCTCTGATTTATTAACTTTTACCAAAGCAATAAAGAAATAATTGTTCTTTTTATTAATCGGATTTATACACATTGATCCTGATTCATCTATATAAATATTTGCCATCCTCATTAGATTGCTATTTAATATGATTGTACCACCTAAAGTAATTATTTCCAACATAAAAAAGAGGAAATATCTATAGAAATCCCTATAGTTTCAACCTCTTTTTTATTACCTAAATCAAATCCGCTAATTCACCGATATCTTGAATTATTATATCGGGTTTTATTTCACTTTTTTTAATGTCATCTTCTTGTGTTTCACCACTTAATACTAGAACACTAGTCACTTCACTGCCGTTCGCAACCGCAATATCCGTGTAAAGTCGATCGCCGATGATTGCGATTTGTTCTGGCTCATATCCGGTTTCTTCGATGATATATTCCAATGTTTTTGGACTTGGTTTCCCGAAGAATTCCGGATACTTTCCAGTACTAGCCTCAATCAGTTTTGCCATACTTCCACAATCTGGAATAAATGTGTTGTGTTCCATAGGGCAGTTCAAATCTGGATTGATGCCATAATACAGGGCACCTTCACGTATAAAAGTACAGGCTTTTGAAAGTTTCTCATAGGTTAGTGTTGTATCAAAACCTAAAATAACAATCTGTGGTTGTTCCTCATCTAACACCCAACCATGTGCTTCAAATTCCTTACGCAATGCAGGTGTCCCAACGACATACACGCGTTTTCCTTTATGATGTTTTTCTAACCAACGAAGTATCACATGTGTGGATACCATCATTTGATTACGTTCGATATGTATACCCATATGATCTAACTTTGTTATATAGGCATCTATATCACGAGAGGAATTATTGGTAAAGAAATAATAGTTCCTCTTTGTTTCCATTACCGTATTTAAGAAGCGATGGGTATATGGAAATAAATCTTTCCCTAAATATATCGTTCCATCCATATCAAGTACGAATACTTTTATAGATTTCATTCTTTCTCTAATCTTATCTTTTTCTATCATCATATCCCTAATTCCTATATGTTTTCATAGTAATCTACAAAGTAATCACTATACTCTTCCAATAGTCCTAAATCCCACAGTAACTGTAGTAATCCATAACGTACACGTACTTCTTTCGCCAATAATAGGCTATCTTTTACCATTTCCTTATCAATACCTACTTGATCAGGACGATAAGGGGCTTCTACAGATTTCAAGATTTCTACTACTTTATCTGGTTGTGGAAGTTCTTGTTCGATAAGTGTTTGAATGTCCTTCCAACGAGATGCGATAACATCCAAACGTTTACATGCCTCTTCGATGTTGTTTTTTCCTGCTTTTTTCTCTAACGCAAGAACACCCTCACTTGCGCCTTCAAAACAAGAGGTAACCTTTTCTTCCCAACGTGTATAATCAAATGCTTGTATACGTTTTTTACATGCTTCAAAATCAAGATCTTCCTGGATTAATTTTTTCCATAACGCAAGAATACCAGGTGTAGCTAAACCCACTTTAGCGCCATGAAATATCGGAGGTTTATGAGCGAATAGAAACTTCATTTCCCAATAGTGTGATACATGATGTTCACTACCAGAAGCTGGACGAGAATTTCCTACAAAACCCATTGCCATACCAGTTTCAATAAGTGCTTCACTGATTGCTTTTACCGCTTTTTTATCTCGTTTTAATACACCATCCGCGTTATCCACAACTTCTTGAATGGATTTGTACACCATATCAATAATTGTTTGACATACATATTCATCATTGATAATATTTGCTACTTTCCAATCGATTAAGCAATTGTATTTTCCTACAATATCACCTAATCCTGCTTTGATCATATCCAAAGGTGCATTTGCTAGTACATCCAAATCTCCAAAGATTGCCGTTGGCACATGACAATCAAACGTTGTTTTTAAATCATCAATGATAAGTGCAGATCCAATGGATGCATATCCATCCATACTTGGCGCAGTCGCAACAATTGCATAATCTAACACTAGTTTATAGGATACAAACTTACATAAATCATTTAAGGTTCCTGCACCAACACCGACTATAAAATCATATTTCTTCTGCATACCTGATAGTATTTTAAACACTGCTATTTCATCAGGAACAACATCTTTTTCTAATACAACATGATCACATACAATTCCACTCTTTGTAAGATATTCTTCTAGTAACTTTCCATAGGCAACGTATGTATTTTCATCTTCTACTATATAAATGCATTGATATTTATATTGGTTTAAATACATAAGAACATCTTTTTCAACATCCTCACATATAACCACTTTTTCAAGTCTTGTCGTATGTTCTCTATGACAATCACAATCAAATGTATGTCCTAGATAATCATTGATTTCAAAACTGTCTACCTTCATTTTCATAGGCGTTACCTAATCCATATTCGCAAAGCAACGCATTGCAGCTTCGATATCTTTCTGCATAGCATCTTGACCAGCTTTTGCCGCATCATGGAAGAATTTGAATGGTGCAGCTGCACTTACTCCTTCTCCCCCTGCTTTGTCCATATACGTGAAATAATTGATTTTACGTACCCCATTTGCGATTACTTTCTTATAGTCTTCATGAGAAACACCACTACCTCCATGCATTACGATAGGAAGACCTGTTGCCTCATGCAATTCTTTCACAAGTTCAAAATCAATGTTTGGTTCTGCGAAGTATTCTCCATGTACAGTACCAAAAGAACATGCCAAACAATCTACACCTGTTTTTTCTACGAAGTCTTTAGCTTCGAAAGGGTCTGTGTAATTCTTACGATCGCTTGCACGATTTTCTGTAACACCTTCGTTGTTTAGCGTAAGACCTGCCATTTTTCCAATCTCTGCCTCAATTGTAACACCATGTGCATGTGCCATATCTACAGCAATTTTTGTCTGTCGTACGTTTTCTTCATAAGATAAAGCAGAACCATCAAACATAACGGAGGTAAATCCCATTTCGATAGATCTTTCAATATACTCCAATTGCACACCATGATCTAGATGAACTACAACAGGTACTTTTGCACGTTGTGCCATCAGTACCATAACAGGCCCTATGGTATCTAAATCCATTACGTTGTTTTCTTCATGGGTTTGTGCAAACTCCATGATTACAGGTACATTTAATTTCTCAGCGCTCTCAATGACAGCTAAGATATTTTCAAAGTTTACGATATTAAACGCTCCAATCGCAATCTTCTTTTCATTTGCTATTTTATATACATCATTTAAATTTGCTAACATCTTTGTTTTCCTCCTTATTTAGAAAAACGTAACATAACTTTATACGTATCTGGACGACTTGCACACTCCATTGCTTCTACAACATCTGTGTAATCGTACACTTTTTCAATCAACGCTCTTACGTCAATAATGCCTTTTGAAATACAATCAATTGCTTGGGCAAATGTTTCAATGGTTCCATTTTGTGTTCCAGTCACAACAATTTCTTGAGAGTGTAAACGTCCCGCATCCACTAGGATTGCTTCATTTGGATGAATGGAACTAAACATATTACATAATCCACTCTTTGCGGTCATTTCAATTGCTTGAGCCGCAACTGCAGGAATAGCTGTTGTATTTTCCACAACGTTTGCTCCACGTCCTCCAGTAAGCTTCTTCACTTGTTCTACTGGATCAGATTCCAAAGGATCAATCGCATAATCTGCGCCTAATTTTAAACCAAATTCACGACGTTTTGCATCTGTTTCACTAAGGATAACACGCGCTCCTTGTTTCTTTGCACACAATACATGAAGGAGCCCCATTACACCTCCGCCGATGACAACTACATCATCTCCCATTTTGATATGGGAACGATTGATGCTATTTAATACACAAGCGAGTGGTTCTGCAAATGCTGCTTCTTCATCTGATGTTTCCTTTGAATACACATACAAATGACGTGCTTTTACTGCTGCATACTCACTAAAACCATAGAACCCAGAATAACCATCTGTATTATAGTAAGCAGTTCCTTTGGTAAAGTTAGCACAAATATTTTCATGATGATGTTTACAATCTGGACAGACTCCACAATCATCAATGATAAAGTTAATGACTTTATCTCCTACTTTAAACAGCTCTGGATCTACATCTTTTCCAAGTTTTTCTACGACTGCGCTATATTCATGCCCACCAATACGTGGATATGACCATTTACATCCTTGATAATCTCTTACATCATTCACGCAAATCCCCGATGTTAATATACGTACTAGTACTTCATCATCTTTTACTTCAGGAATATCAATATCTTTGATGTGATAATCCTTTGGCCCTTGTAATACACATGCTTTCATTGTGATTTCCTCCTATATTCACTCACCTTTAGAAATAAGAGACCAGTCGTAAGCTACTGGTCTCTTTGTTTTATGATACTAAGCTAAGACTCCAGTTAATCCACCGATAATACCAATCACTACAATCAATAGAATGATTCTGATGGATGTCCATCTTTTTTTCATTAACCAGTAAACTAACATGGTAAATCCGAATGGTAAGATACCCGGCATTACCGCATCAAATAATTGAGTCTGTACATTGAATTCAGAACCAGATGTAATAATCTGTAAACCACAGGCTACTTTTACATAGTTAGCGATAAGTCCACCCATAACCATACACCCCATGACTTGAGCACCTACCAATAACTTATCAAGCAGCCCCTTCTCGAGGAAGTCCATAATGGCTTCCGAACCTTGTTGGTATCCAAAGAAGAAGTTCACGAAACTAAATACATAACTGATAACTAACATTAAGACAAGATATACAACAGCACCCCAAACAGTTCCGGTAAGTGTGATGTCGATACAAATTGCTAATAGGATAGGGATCAATACACCCTGATAAATCGTATCACCAATACCTGCTAAAGGTCCCATTAAGGAAGTCTTTAAGGATGTAATGAATTCACCTGGAATTGGTTCTCCTAATGATCTTTGTTCCTCTAAAGCGATTGCCATACCAAGAATACAAGAACCAAACTCGATATGAACATTGAAGAATTCCATTTCTCGTTGCATGACTTCTTTACGTTTTGCAGCTCCATCTGGATCATCTTTATATAAATCATTGATAATCGGTACGAATGTGTGTCCACAAGCCATACCCATCATACGTTCATAGTTATAACAGCACTGTACCCAAGTCTCCCAGTTAAACGCTGCGTGGTACAGATGTTTCTTAGGAATGACGTGCTTTGCTTTTTGTTCTGCCATATTAGAAATCCTCCTCTAACTCAGCTTCTACAGAGATATTACCTTTACCACTACCCTCTCTGAAACGTACTTGTACATATACAATCGCAAACAATAACGCTAATACACCAAGAGGTAATAAGGCAAGTCCTGAATATACTGCAATTACAAATCCAATGAATAAGAATACACGACTTTCACCCTTGAAGATGTATTGTAAAGTGATCGCAATTCCTAGTGCAGGCATCAATCCACCAATAATCTGGAATATTTTCAATGGTGTTCCAGATAACATTTCAATGAAACCTTCGATATACGTTGCCCCAAAATAAGCCGCTAATGAACATGGAATGATACAAATGATAGCTGCCATAATCTGTGGACATAATACGTTTGAAATCCAAATTTTATTGTATTGTTCTTTTTCTACAAATCGATCTCCCATATGTACAAATATGGAGTCGAAGGTCATACGACAATACCAAATCAATGTTCCCAATAATCCAATCGGTACAGATAATGCTAAGGCTGTTTCTGCATCCAATTTCCCAGTAATCGCAAATGCAGCTCCTAGTGTTCCAGCTAATGCCATATCGGCTGGCATAGAACCTCCCGCAGAAATGAATCCAAGATAAACCAAGTTGATACTTGCACCAACCATGGCACCTTTCAATGGATCTCCTAAAATGATACCTGCTATCCACCCACAAACCAATGGTCTTTGAATCGTCCACAAACCAACAAATGGTAAGTTTGCTTCTCCAATCCAATACAGGATCCCCAATAGAATCGCTTGTACTAATGACATAAATTTTCTCCTCTCTTTTAAGTTTTATGTCTCAACAGAATCTGTCGCTATAACAAATTTGAAATATCGACTACCTTCTGTTCAGGTACTAATTGATAATACACATGTACGCCTTTTTCATTTTTCATGCGACGAATGGAATCTACTTCCGCAGGACTTGCGGATACGTTGTTCACAAATGGTTTACGATCTCCACGAATTCCCATTCCACCAAGACATACTTCGTTAATTTCTACTCCACCATCAACCAATTGTTCAAATACGATTGGTGTTTTCGTTAATACGATAACTCTTTCATTTCCTGGATCTGGTTTTAATAATGCTTTGGTTGCTCCTTCTACAGAAAGTACCGCAACCTTTGTTCCTTGTGGTGCTAATGCCATCAAGACACGACGATTGAAATTATCTGCCGCAACTTGATCATCCACAATTACAATTCGATTGGCGCTTAAACTTGGTGTCCAAGCGGTTACTACTTCGCCGTGGATCAAACGATCATCCACTCGTGCTAAAACGATGTTTCGCATTTTTCATCCTCCTCATTATCAAGTAAATCTGCTAGGTATTTCTTTACATCCTGTACGGTACTGCCAGCTAGCTTCATTGCTTCATCGCAAATTTCTGCAGCACTTTTTCCATTCCCTCTCATCAATAGAATTTCCATTAACAGTGGAACATTAATACCTGTTAAGTGATATACATCATAGGTATTCATTAGCTGTACAACTGCATTGAATGGACTTCCATAGAATAAATCGGTAAGCACCAGGATTTCTTCTCCTACTTCTGCTTTTTTAAACTCTATTTCAATATTTTCTATGAGGATATCCACTCCTTGATGTGGATATAATCCTACATATGATAAATCTTGCTGTTCACCCAATACCATTTCCATAGTTTCAAACAATCCTTTGGAAAAAGAACCATGAGATACTAAGATAACTTTCATAATATCTTCCTTTCTACATTCCCTCTGTGAGGAAGCACCTCTTTGGAAGCGTTTCCATCATCTGGTTATAGTTTACAATGTTTTGTTCGCGTGTTTTTATTTTAATCTTCGTAATGATTACGTAACCTAGACTCTACACAAGTTCATAATGATTACGAAATTCATCACATCATCCCTATTTATCGCTTATTTTAATGGTTCATTTTCCATGATTTCTTTCAAAGCCCCATACATACGCTGATATTTTCGGTATTGTTTTTCGTATATGTTTACTTGATTGTCACAAGGAACATATACCTTTCCTGTTGTCTTTTGTGATTCTTTTTTTTCTATCCCATCTACTTTCCCTGCCAGTAGTGCTACACCATATCCGGGAGAAGCATTCATGCTTACTTCCTCTAGTTCACAGTGTAAAATATTTGCCATGATGTTCATCCAAACATCACTTCTTGTACCTCCACCATTGATTTGCATACGCTTAGGCCACGCTTTCAAATGCATGTTTTCCATCACTTCCCGAAGTGCATATCCAACGCCTTCAAACACAGCCTGTAACATATCCTCTCGTTTGCTATTGGCACTTAATCCAATAAAAGCTCCTCTTGTATTAATATCCTGATAAATCATTTTATCCCCTGTGATATGTGGAAAGAATAAGATGTGATGTTCTTTCCCACAAGCATTCCTTAATCGATCTTGGTCAATTCCCATATCACTGCTTTCTACTATATTTTCCACCCACCATTTATGTGTGCCACCAGCAGAACGCACTGTTCCCTGTACAACATTTACAAAACGATCATGCTGCGCATTGAATACTACATTCTTTCCTAATCCTTCAAAATCCTTATCTTCTTTAGCCAAGATAATAACTCCGCTAGTTCCTAAAGATAGGACGGGTTGTTGTTGGTCCAATACACCCATTGCTACTGCATTGGCTGGATTATCCCCAGTACCAGCAATGACTTTGATGCGTTTATTTATACGCAACTGTTCACATAGCTCTTCACGAAGAGTCCCCACAACATCACAACTTGCGTAAATAGGACCTAAATAGTGATCATCAATTCCCAAGATATCCAACATATATCCAGACCATTGTTTCGACACAATATCGTACATGGAACTCGTAGACGCATCACAATAATCCGCACTATATTCTCCTGTTAAACGATATACGATATAGTCATAGGCAGTCATGATTTTACGAACTTTAAGAAATACTTCAGGCTCTTGTTCTTTTACCCAAAGCGTATTCATTGCGGGACTTCCAGTAGATAAAATCTTCGCAATATATTTGGTATCCTCTCGCTTCGCTAATCTCTCTTTTAAAGGAGCGACCATATCACTACTACGCAAGTCATTCCACATAATGGCCTTTCGAACACTTTTTCCTTGTGCATCTAGAAAGACCGTCGTATGCATTTGACCAGTTACTCCAATGGTAGAAATATTGGTACCATCAAATTTTTCATGGATATCTTGTAACGCATGCAGTACTGCTTGAAACCAAACATCTGGATCTATTTCTCGATATCCTTCCCTTGGTTCATCAAAGGCATAGGAATATCCATGTTCATATACAATATCGCAAGCCGTATCTATCACAACACATTTTAAAGAGGAAGTTCCAATATCAAGTCCTACATAATACACAAGATGCCTCCCTTCTGTCTTTTTATTTTAGACCATTGATAATTTGTACTAAATCACTTGCTGTTTTACTCACATTTTCAACTGCTTTCATACTCAATCCATAAAGGTTTGCTTCCATATGATTCACTTCATAGGCTTCTCCAAATGTCTGAATAAATGCTTTACGTAAATCAGATCCATAATTGATTTTAATCATATTGTATTTACGCATTTCTTGAATTTGTTCAAATGGAATGCCAGATCCCCCATGAAGTACAAGTGGCACTGGAGATACTTCCGCAATCTTTTTCAACAATTCTAAATCTACTTTTGGAGTCACATCCAATCCATGAACATTTCCAATAGAAACCGCAAGGATATCACATCCAGAACGTTCCACAAATTCTTTTACTTTCGCAGGATCCGTTTTACAATCTGCTTCACTTACATCATCATCTTCTTTTCCCATAATGGCACCAAGTTCTGCTTCTACTGGAACATTGTGCAAATGACAGTATTCCACCGTTCTTCTTACCTCTTTGATATTTCCTTCAAAATCTTGATCAGATGCATCCACCATAATAGAGGTGAATCCAGCATCTACACATGCTTTCACATCTTCAAAACTTTTCCCATGATCTAAATGAAGACCAATCGGTGTATCTGTATCCTTTAAAAAAGCACGCATCAAGTCAGCAATTACTTGTGGATCTGAAAGATGTAAGTTATTAGAAGAAATTTGTACCATTCCTGGAAGGTGTACATCATTTAATCCTTTGATAATCGCCTTTGTCATTTCTAGGTTTGTTGTATTAAATGCAGGTAATATCAATCCTCTTTCTTTTGCATACGCTATCAGATCATATCCATTTACTATTCTCATCCTTTTTCCTCCTTAATTTATTTTGAAAATCTGAGCATTACTTTAAATGTTTCAGGGCGCATTGCGACATCCATCGCATCGCTGATTTCCTGATAGTCGAATACTTTTTCAATCAATGGTGTTACATCGATAATTCCCTTCGCAATACAATCCACGGATTGCGCAAAAGATTCTACGGTTGGACTCACCGTCCCAGTGACTTTAATTTCTTGTGAATGAAGTCTACCCGCATCCACTAAGATTGGTTCATTGGGATGGATGGAACTAAACATATTGACCAAGCCGCTCTTCGCTGTCATTTCGATTGCTTGTCTTGCAACTGCAGGAATTGCGGTTGTGTTGTATACCACATGAGCGCCTCTACCATTAGTTAATTCTTTTACTTTTTCGACTACATCACCATCCATCGGATTGATGACTTCATCAGCCCCCATCTTCAAGGCAATGTCGCGACGTTCAGCACTGGTTTCACTTACAATGATATGAGCACCACGTTTTTTCGCACACAATACATGCAAGAGCCCCATAACGCCTCCACCGATGATAACCACTTCATCTCCCATACGAATATTGGTTTTGTTAATACTATTGATGACACATGCAAGAGGCTCCGCAAACGCTGCCAATTCATCCGGTGTATCATCTGGGAAGATATGTAAATGACGAGCCTTTACCGCAATATATTGTGCAAATCCAAAATATCCAGAAATACCTCCTTCGTTATAGAACGTCTTTCCTTGTTCTGCACTATCACAGATATTTTCATTTCCATGTTTACAGCTATAGCACACACCACACTCATCAATGATATAGTTCACTACCTTCTGCCCTACATGGAATAATCTAGGATCTACTTGACTTCCCAACTTCTCAATAATCCCAGCATACTCATGTCCACCTACTCTTGGATACGTATACTTAGATCCTTTATAATCCCTAATATCATTGGTACAAATCCCTGCAACTGTAATACGTAGTAATACTTCATCTTCCTTTGGTTCTGGCATTGGAAGATCTCTAATGCTGTACTCCATTGGTTTTTCTATTACGCAAGCTTTCATATTTCCTCCTTCGATTGATTGTGTTTTTCTATCAAACAAGCAATCTGTTATCCATTTTCATTATAGTAAAATTTCAATTGTGTATTTTCGAAGAATTGCACATTCATTATGAAGTAAACCTACCAATGTTCTTGCGTATCAATTACGAAAAAGTCAATTTTTTTCATAATTGATTTAAGATATGATATATGTGCATATGAATTAAAATAGTACGAACTTATGTTAAAATTAGATTCATATTTTTATTTTTACAAGACAAGAAAGGGGTAAATGAAATTCTTATTAATGGTAGAATTTCATAGGTAAAAAAGTATGCTCACAAAGAGACAATCAAGTATATTTTTAGAGTTATGCGAGAAAATCGGAGAGTATTATAAAGCAAATTATTTCTCTGATAAATTTAATGTAAGTTTGCGAACGATTCAAAACGATATTAAGGCAATTAAAGATGATACAGCTTCTTTATCAGATATCTTTGATATCGATTCAAAAGTACCTTTTGGGACTCGTATAAAAGTATTAGACAGTGATCGATTTGCCCAATATTTAGGTGAAATGAAGCTTCAAAGTGATGAGTTTAATATCAATTATCGCGATGATCGTATTTATAAGTTATTAAATTTTTTATTAAGTCAAAGAAAAAGCATTTCCTTAACGAAGTGCGCAGATTATATTTTCGTTTCAAAATCAACGTTAACAAGTGATTTAAAAGAGTTAGAAAAAATATTAAGCAAATTCTCTTTACGTTTGATTCAAACAAAAGGTTACATCTGGATTGATGGATTAGAAAGAGATAAAAGAACATGCTTAATGGATAATAGCTTTGCTATTCTTCCGATGATTTCTAGTAAGCTTATGGCAGATACTGAAGCAGTCCATGTGGAATTTATACGTAAGACTTTAATGAAAGAATTACTAGAACGTCAATATCCTATTTCTGATGTAGAATTTCAAAACATTATCATTTGGTTAAATGTTTCCATTAAACGAATTATGAATTTCTTCTATTTAAACGATGAAGATATTACGAGTGATGGACAATATGATGCGGAAATCCAAATAGCTGCGGATATATTTGAACGCATTGAAACCAAATACTTCATTCGTGTTCCACAAACAGAAATTAACTTTTTAGCAATGTATATCAACAACCATAGCAATTTTAGTAATACTGACTATATATCCGAAGACTTAAATACCTTTATTTTAGAAGCTTTAGAAAAGATACGTGAGTCTTATCCAACAGATTTCACACACGATGTAGACCTTCGTATTTCTTTGGCATTACACTGTGTTCCTTTGATTTCTAGAGCACGTAACAATGTACAAATAAAAAATGAAATGTTGGATTATATCAAACAAAGTTTCCCTTATGCCTTTGATATCGCAACGTTCTTCTCTTATTTATTATCGGAGCGCTATAAATGTAAAATCAAAGAGAGTGAAACTGCGTTTCTAGCAATTTACTTTAACAAAAGTATCAATGAATATTCCGTACTAAAAGGAAATAAACGCATTTGTATTATCACGAATCTAAAACGTTCCGAATACTTCCTTTTAGAACAATTCTTATATGATAAGTTTCAAAAATATATCGTTTCTATTACCTTTGTGACTGGAAATGATTTGGATACTTTAGACCTTGATCAATTTGACTTATTCTTCTCAACAGAAGACAATCGAGCAACAGAATCTGGTTTAGCAACCAAGTTTACGTTCTTCCCTGATTCTAAAGAACTAGAAAAGATTAAAGTTCGAATTGAAGGCTTCAAGAATGTAAAAGATATCATGAAGTTATTTGATCCAAAATTATTCTTCGTGAAGGACTTTACGAAAAAAGAAGAAATTCAAAAATGTTTAGTTGATGCGGCTTCACAACTGTATCAAGTAAGTAACCTTTCAGAAGAAATCGAACTGCGAGAAGAATTTGGTAGTACTTACTTTGGAAATAGCGTAGCGATTCTTCACCCGATGCATTTAATATCCGATGATTCCTTTATTGGAGAAATCATCTTAAAGAAACCTGCCGTTTGGGATAACGAAGGGAATCATGTAAATCTAATTTTCCTAGTATGTATCCAGAAAAACAACCTAGAAGCATTTAGAGCGTGGGATTATTTATCTCCACTATTATTCAATAATCAATTCAAACAAGAAATTTTATCAGTAGAAGATTATGATGATTTTAAGAGAGTCTGTGAAGAAAATCTGAAATCCCATATCTTATAAATAAAGGAGCGAACACCATATGACATTAACTGTGATTATAGTATCCCTTGCGATTATTATTTTGATTATTCTTCCACAAATCGCGAAACGTATAACGTATAAAAAACTTACGACGCATTTAGGAAAAAGAGAGTACGAACAGTTTGAAACGTTATTGGATGGATTTATATGTACCTTCTCCTTTCGACCTTATAATCGAGAATTCATGAGATTGAATGCGTACTTTATGCAAGCCGACACAAAAAAGATTGAGGCACAATTAGATACCATGTTTACTCGTCTAAAAATGAAAGAAGAACAAAAAGCAGCTGTCGCAAAACAGGGGTTCTATTTCTATCTTGAAAATAAGGATTATACGAAAGCTGAAAAGATGTTAAAGATTTGTAGAAAAGATGCGAAGAATGAAAATGAAGTACATGTTATGGATATGATGTACGATATTCTAGCTCTACAAAAAAGTGATCATATCCAAGAAATCAAAAGTCGTTTAGATTCTATAAAGAAACACCCTAACCTTGCGAACAATCCAGCGCAGCGTGTTCGCCTTGGTATCTTTGAATACCTATTAGGATTACAATACGCATATCAAAACAATAAGAAAACAAGTAAGAATTATTTAGAATCCGCATTAAAAAACTGTGTACATACTCCATATGAACCCCATATTCTTGCGTTGTTGAAACAAAAAGGATAAGTATGGAACTAGATACAACCAAGATATATGTGAATGCTTCATTATCTTGTATCGACTTAGGTCACATAGAAGAAGCAATGCATCAAATCAATCAAAGTACCATTCACAGTTTACATTATGATGTCGTGGATGGAACTTTCAACTCGTGCTTTATCTTTGGAGATATTATGTTAAAGGTATTTCGCAAGTATACAAGTCTACCAATCACAGCACACCTAGCGTGTGCTCATCCAACTCCATATTTAAAACCCATCATTACAAATGGTGCAGATTATGTTGCGATACATTATGAAGCTGATGTAGATCTTCTAGACACCTTCCAACAAATAAGAAAACTAGGCGCAAAACCAGTCCTTGCTTTTCGTTGTGATAGTGAAGTTCCTGATGATTTTATACAGATAGCCACACATGCAGAATGGATTTTAAAACTAACGGTACAACCAGGATTTGCTGGACAAAGTTTTCATAAAGATGCTCTACAACATATAAAAAAGATGCACAATCTTCTAAGAGAAGCGCATCTTGATAAAGTAATTGAAGTTGATGGTAACATACATACAGGTACAATTGCAGATTGTGCAATTGCAGGTGCCACTATGTTTACTGGTGGTACTTCTGGATTATTTAATGGACTACGTTCCATTGATGAAAACATAGCACTACTAAAGCAAACAATAGGAGGATAATTTATGGCGTTCACTATGAATAAAGAAAGCATGAACACAGAATTGAATGAGATGTTACAAGAGAATGAAAAGTATAAAGCACAAACATGGGCTTCCATTGTGACAAGTACACCCAAACTACTTTCTTATACAACCTCACAAGATAAACGTCCAAAGATTGGGTCTACTAATATCTATTGTTATGTAGGATTGACAAATAAAAATGTAAATATCGTGACTTTAAATTCGTTAGACGTTACAAGAGTTACAGGTAAATTCCGTATACCTATTAAAGATATCCAAAAGTTCACATATAAAAATGGTATCTTAAAGTGTAGTGCAGAAATCAACTTTGGTAAGGAAGAAATAAAAATCTTATGGGTAAACCAACCTGCTGGAACGGATATAAAGAACCAGAGGAAGAATGTGAAGGTTATTTGTGAATTCTTCTCTATTTACTGATCATCGATGCCCATACAACAACCTTTATGAAGCTTGTTTTGGTGATATATTTCGTAAGTGCCTCATTACACGAGATAACTCTGTGGTATTTTAGAATAAATATTAATTAAAAAGGGAACATATCTATTACTTGTCAAGATTATTCCCTTTTTGCAAAATATAATTTACATTAAATTAGAAAAAATACACTTTACATCAATAGTAAAAAAAACATTAGAGTGCACTATCTTATAGTAACCAGATATCATTAGTGCAATATCAGTTATTAATGTCCATTACTAGTTGCTAAAATCGAATATATATTTATCATTTAATTTTGAAACTTCTATATCATCCCTTCCGTATTCTTCAAGGTCACTTCTTGTAATCAGATGAGAATCATTAACTTTTAACCTATTCCGTAAGTATGAACCTAACACTGATTTATCTTTGTAAGATGAAATTTGCTTAAATGTAATTTGTCCATTTACTTCTTGAGTGCCTTCCAATAAACAAGTCATATTTGTGCCATCATCCCAGGTTACTTCGATACACTCACCATGTGCAGGAAAAAAATTTGGGTACTCCCTTAAAAATCTTTTTGGAATTGCTATGTAAGCATCTTGAGAATTCACATTGGCATCTGCAAAACACCAATTTAATCCACTTTTTTCGCCTACTTCTTTTAAACGATCACTATATAATTTTATTTTCGCCATAAAACTACCTCCATTTGAGTACATATTACACTTGAAGTATAGAATAATAAATAGCTATAGAATAAATCCTACCTATTTTCTTTAGAATTGTTTAAATTAGATGATTTAAGTCTAAAGTCATTCTGCATACTTGCTTAAAACTTCAGCACAAGGTAAATATATCTCTGAAATATAGAGACCATCAACTTCTTTTCGATCAATATGACAAACCTCATATATTCGCTCTTCTTCTGTAGGCATAATAAGACCATTATGAATAATTTTGCTTTTGTACAATGAATCAATGAAATAGTGATACGATACTTGTTTATAATTTAGCTCATGCATTTCCTTATAATACTTGGAATCAAAAATATAAACGTCATTAGGTGTTTCAGCAAAATGATCAATTGATATTGATTTAGGGCTATGTTGTTGATAATCAATTCTAAATGTTTCTTTTTTAAACTTAACTTTATTTACTCCATCAAACGAATAATTATTAGATACACAACCACTAAATTGCTCATTTAAATAATCTTCAACAGCGTCCTCCCATATATTCTCAAAATCTTTGGTGTAGGCTTTAAATGTAATACTAGAGGATGCTCTATATCTAAAAAAATCTATCAATGATTTTATTAACCTCTTGTTGATATCTTTGAACTCACTATGCAATAATTCCTTTAGTAATGATATAACCATGATATTATTCTCAAAGAGAGTTTCATTAAACATAAACTTTTTGTAATGATTTACATGATATAAAAATGAACAGTTATCAATTACATAATTCAATACTATCTTCATGCAATCACCAACAAAGCTATACTCTCGATTTTTTTTATATGTGAATAAAGGAAAAAAGACCAAGTTGTCATTTGATATGATTTTTGCAGACTTGATGATTGTTGACTTCCAATTAACTCTTCCATTATTTTCATTTGAACAGGTGTAGTATTCATTGAAGTGCAATCCAAAAGCATTAAAATAATTTACTATATAGTTTATAGATGAGAGAAGAGTCATATCTTCGTTTTTTTCATCGAATTCGTTGTATGACTTAGAGAGCGCATACTTTTTCAATACCTTCAAAATCAACATCATGCTTTCTTCGATTCCCATATTTTTTAAAAAATGCTTTGGAAATGATACAAGTTTTTCTCCTTTGAAAAATAAAACTCCAACAAAATTTGAATATACACCATTTGATGTTTCACTAATCAACTCAACTGGTATTTTAAATCCTTCTAAAATTTCACGATCAATAATCGAGCCATCAATAATATATTCTAACTTACCCATATTCCCATTAAAATTTGTCAAAAAAATCCTGAACAAAAATATTCTCCTTGTTTTTAAATTTTTTCAAAAGTTTTGAAAATGATTTTATAGAATCATCAATTATCGAAACTCCACTTAAACTAGCTAAATGAATATCATTCCATAAATAGTAAAGCAACTTATCTGAAAGTTTATTTAGAATTGCTTCTTCTGTTGAATCAGTTCTTATATAAAATTGACCAAGTTGTTTATCTTCCGCAAAACCTAATTTCTCTACTATATATGAATTAAAAACATCACAGAACCTCAACCATGATATTTCTTTGCCATTCAAAGTAAAGACAAAATCATTTAATCCATCTATTATGTCTGTTGAAATGTATTCAAAATCAAATCTTCGTTTAAAGGCAGTATCCATAACATAAACATTTTGATCAGAGGTATTAACAGTTCCCAATATACTTAAATTTTTAGGAAGCCTAATTTCATTATTGTCGACATCGAATATATAATTTGAAATCAAATCATTATATATTCCATATTCTGATATTCCTTCTTTACGATCCAATATTTGAAACAAATCTCCAAAAATGGCGGATATGTTACCTCTAGACATTTCCTCCATAACAAGAAAAACTGTATTTTGACTATTCTTTGGATCAAGGGCAATCTTTAATGCTTTTGTGAAAACGCCTGCTTTGAATGAATACTCTATGCTTTTATTATTATTTTCATCTACAGAAACAACAGGCATTATATTACCGATGAAATCATAGTACGTATACTCAGGATGAATAGTTACTCGAAAAACAAAAGGGGACCCTTCTTTTTCATATTCAGGATATTCTTTTAAAATTTCTTGAGTAACCTTATAACTCTTACCAGTTCCTGGTGCGCCATAATAAATCATCTGCATGTGTTCTTTTTGATAATTCGCATTTCTATAAACACCGGTTCCCTCAGATATGTCTTGCTCAATCGCTACAACATCATAAAGCGTAGATTGTGCTCCATTAGGAAATTGTACATCAAAAATCAATTCCTTTTTTTCTTGATCTAAAAAGAAAGATATGATAGATCCTACTACATTCTGATCATATAATTCTTTAAACCATGAGTATGGAGTATTTGAATTATCTTTTCTTTTTAATTGAAATTTAGTAGTTCCATCAGCTGCCTCTGTATGTGTAAAAATCAATTTGTTATTTTTATTATCAAAACTCTCTCCTATTAATTCGATCACCTTTGGGCTTAGAATGAGGGTATAATCATGACTCAAAACAAATTGACCTTCATATGTTCCGGAAGGAACTATTACGTTAGCCTCTTTCAATTTCTCTTCAAGCAATAAAGAAAGGTTGTATGAGGATTGTTGATTCCCACCTTTATAAACTATTTCCCTTTTAGCTTGAGTAACTTTTATCTCACCTTTATAAATTTCTTTTTTCATTTATATCGCCTCTTTTCTAATTGATTATATCATGTATTATATATTTTGGATATGAATCGATATACATAACGACAAAATAATATTTGAGCAATCACCCTATATGTTTTAGTAGCAAAATATTGATTTTTCACAATTATACCTTTTCCTACATATCATCGTCAACACTATCAAAATCATAATAAAAGGCCTATAAATGTAGTTCTACCATTCATAGGCACAAAGCAATTAATAATTTATATATCTTTTTTTTCATATAACATTCTACGAATCTCCATAGCAATTGCTTTCGCTAGTAATGGAGGTACTGCATTTCCTACTTGTGTATATTGGCTTGTTCTTGATCCAGTAAAGAAATATCTATCTGGAAAGCTTTGAATTCTTGCGGATTCTCGCACAGTCGGAACCCTGTTTTCTGTGTAATGAAAATAGTTTCTATGACCACAATCAATTGTATTACTAGGCAACTTGCTATCCATACGCCTAAACGCGTTATTATAATTACGTACTTTATAGAAATGTTCCGGCAAATCTTTGATAGAACCACCATCTGGCACCATAGAAATGATATCTATTGTCTGTTGAGTATGATTGGTTTTAACGTGATTAGATATGGTCTCACAATTTTCTCTCATAAGACATTGATACTCGTTTCTAGGTGTAGTTATATATTTAAAAGATTGCTCGACATCCCTTAGATTTGGTAAATCGCTTAACGCTTCATATGTTGACACTTTTTCTTTTCTTATTACTTTTTCAAAATCAAAAAATTGATTTTGAAATACCTCTTTTTTTAATCCAACAAAAAACACTCTAGATCGAGCTTGTGGGACACCATAATCTGCTGCTTTCAATAACTTAAAATTAACATTATACCCAAGTTCAGTAAACCTCTTTTCTATATCTTTTTTGTATTCACCTTTATTTAAACTGAGTAAACCATTCACATTTTCTAGAACAAAAAAATCTGGTTTTATCACACTTACAAACCTTACATATTCCATATATAATGAATTTCTTGGGTCATTAGTATCCCTTGTCCCAACTAGACTAAAACCTTGGCAAGGTGGTCCACCAATTATGCCACATACTCTTTGTTCATTATTCAATTTTAACAAATCAGCATTTCTAAATTCGTGTACATCCATTGTTGTTCCACATTTTTCATTTCTATTTTCGTTGTATGTATCAATGGCGTCTTTCCACTTATCTATGGCCAGAATGGATTTAAAACCTGCGAGTTCAAATCCTAAACTTAATCCACCTGCCCCACAAAACAAATCTATTATATTCATCTATTTTCACTCCTTTTAAGGATATTCAATATCTCTGTTGCTATAGCTTGCGCCAACAAAGGTGGCACAGCATTCCCAACCTGCCTATACTGCTCCGTTTTTGTTCCCTTAAAAATAAAAGCGTCTTTAAATGTTTGTATTCTGGCTGACTCACGAACAGTGGGAACTCTATGAAATACAGGATGGAAATAATTCATATGTCCTGTATCTATTGTTATTGAAGGTTTAGTAAAATCAAGGCGCTTATATGCTGAGGAATGCCTATTATTTCTTTGTCTATCCCATAGCTCTTCTGGCACATACTTCCAATTCCCCCCCTGCGGTACATGCTTTATACGCTCAACTACTCTGGCATCATGTACTGTTTTAACATGATTATATACAGTATTACTATCCTTATTATAATAATATTCTTGTAAATTGGTTCTTTTAATTCCTTTTAAGGTATTAATTCCATCTTCTTCTTCGATGGTCATTAAATCAGCAATTGCATCATATACTGTAGTTGTTTCATAGATTGGTTTTAATGTTTCAAAATCAAATTTTTCATTTAAATCCTTTCTAATTCCTATAAAAAATGCTCTAGTTCTTTTTTGAGGCACACCATAAACATCTGAAGAAAGAACTTTAACAGAAACTTCATAATTCAAATCGCTTGTGATTTTGATAATTTTATTTTTTGCATACCCATTGTCCCTTGTCAATATGCCTGGGACATTTTCAATAACAAAAATTTTAGGTTTAATATTTCTCACAAATCTAATATATTGAAAGAAAAGTTTATTTCGGGGATCATCTTCATCTTTTGCGTATCGATTTGCTGAACTAAACCCTTGACAAGGTGGGCCACCAACAATCACATCAATCTCTTTTAGTTTTTTCTGTATTGTTGCATCTGATACTTCACATATATCACCACAATGGTGAAATTTAGTGGTAAAATTACAACAATGTGTAGACATTGCAGCCCTATCAAAATCTATACCACCATAAATTCCAAATCCTGCATTTTGAAACCCTAGGCTCAAGCCTCCAGCACCGCAGAACAAATCTAAAACCTTATATCTCATATTAAATCTCCTCAATTGTATAATCTTCAAACTCTACATTATTTTCAAACAAATCTCTAATTAATGTTGTTTTTGTTTTACCAAATAGTTTACACAAATAGTTAATATCCCCTGTTCCTAATAAATAATGGTAAGCAAATGTATACTGACAAGACGTACAAGACAATATATCGCTTACCTTTAAATACTTTCCTGCTTCACGTATTTTTTTATAAAATTGACTTCTATCATATTTGTTGTTCAATGAATTATTCAAAAATACATACTCCGAGCCATTACATTCAGAACAAACTTTTTTCATAACCATTCTTGCTTGTTTAGTAAAATAAAATTTACGGTTTTTCACAATCAAAAACTCAACAATTTCATTCCCTTTTACAACATCTTTTTTACGAATTTTAACTAATTCAGATATTGGTAAACCTGTCGTTATTGCCAAAAAAAATAAATAGTTTTCTGTTTTTAAATTGTTATTTGAAAAATAATTCATGATTCTGAAGATGTCTTTTTTTTCTTTGATTATAAAAATAATTAAACCTCCTAGCAGCAAAAATGATAAAAACGCCAATATTTGCTGCTCTAATTATACAATAGGAATCATAATAATTCAATAGATTAACTATTATACTTCATCAAATTTTGTTAATATTTTTCATATGCTCTCATTAAAAACATCATGTAAAGATTCTTAAAATATGAATGTGCTATATAATATCTTAGCTTAGTTTTATGAGCCACAATACAAATCATATCAATTTAGCAACTATTCAATAAAATCACATATTTTAAATAATCCGAACCAAGAAAATCATTTATCTTATTTTACATACATAAAGGACATATTTATTAAAAATAGCTTACTGTTTTTACCAAAGATTACCAGGATTAATCACATTGAATTGTTTTGAATGTATTTATTATTTTAAGAAGATTGTTTGTAGAGGAAATTTTGTAAACGCTGCCAATATAATTAGAAGTTTGGTCTTTCCTTATAACATTATTCGCATTTTTTGAAACAATCATCGTCAAGCTTAACGAAAGTAAAAAAATAGAACATTTTCAATTATATCAAACATGTATAGTACTTCAAATTCGAGAAATGATCTTTCAAAACTACCAAGATGAAATCACAGATGCTATTTCTACAATTATACTAACGATCATGTTATCATTACTATATCTCAATAAAACTTGTTGTTCTTCCTTTTGAAAAAAATTGGAGCAATCATTCTAATTTAATAAGTTTTCTGATATCATAATAATGAAATGAAGCACTCCTACATAAAATACAAAAAATTTCATTTAAAAAAAATCGATAAAAGGCAGGAACAACATGACAAAAAACGAACTAGCAACAATCAAATCGAAGCACAAAGATTTATCCTTTTACACTGACTTATTCTCAAAACCCATTTGGGGAGATATGGGTGAGGATAGCGCATCAATTTATTTAAGTGTGGTTGATGATTCTTGGTATTTACATTTCATTCGTACACAAAGTGGTGAACCTTATCCATTGAGTGAAACTGTTTGTAATATCATCGATGAATATGAAAAAGATTTAACAGATGATGAAGTTTATGATTTTTTAATCTTGCATAAAAAAACGAAAGAGTTTGAAGACTTTTTAACAAACAGGGTGGACGCACGTGAACGATAAAAATATTATAAAATTCTCTAAATGTTGTGCACATCTTTATGGAGCAGTAACTTTGAAAGATATCAAAGATTCAATACATCATTACAATCATGAAGATGTTGATGAAACTACAATCAAAGAAGTTCTAGAAAAATTTATTTCAAAAAGGACAACGATTCAACTTTATAATATTTCGTATACAAGGCAAAGATCATCGATACGCCTACTACAATAGAACGCCTATACAACAAAGCTTCCAGCCATGAATTTTATTATCCTGATAGAAAGCCAGAATTTTATGCTTTTGTAGCTAGTGCGTATGCGGACATTACATATCCACATTTCAAGAATCTATTTAACTTTATAGAACAACATATTATGAAAGGTGATACGTATTGGATTGCGGATGACATAACAATGGAAATTGCAAATATCTTCATGTCAGGGTATGGTCCTGATCATGTCATGGATATCTTATTTACTGAGTATAAAAAAATATTGTCTATTACGGAAAATGAAATTAATAAGCTCCTTGAGGTACTTATAAATGCACATAATAATACACGCCGATATGATTTAAGAGGCTTTACTCCTGTCGAGGTACAAAACAACGTCAAATCAAAGCCTTATCTATATTAAACTAAAGAAATAATTCTCTATTCTTTTCTACTTCTTTACTAGCTGGTTTATATTGACCAGCTTTTTCATTGTATTCTTTTGCCTTATCTTTATCTCCTAATCTCCACCAACATACACACAACTGCAAACTAGGAATATATCCATAACAATCCCCTCTTACGAATGCTCCACTATGATCATTTCTTTTTGCGGTGAGTGCACATTCATACCAAAAGATAGCTTGTTTATAGTGTTCACGATCAAAGAAATGTTTTCCAATATCACAACACAATTCAGCTCTTGGTGTATCATAAAGAAAACTCTTAAAAAAGCATTCTAAGGCATGCTCTTCTTGCCCCATAAAATATGCACAATATCCCATCATTTGACATGCATCAATGATGTTTTCAATCCAACCTTGTTTCCCCTTTAAAAAGGTTTCAAACATAGCATAGGAGTCTTCATAACGTTGATGATAATATAGTTCTCTTGCATAATAAAATTGTTCTCTTGGACTTAATGCAACACCTTGTGCTATGAGATTTTCAAAGATTCGTATATTACGTTTTGGATCAGCGACATGCACTTTTCGATGGGTAATCGCAATTTCCTCATAACGAATATTTCCTCTTAATGAAATCACTTCATGAATGACACCTTCCCAAACATGTGTTCTATCATTCTTTATCAAACGTTCTCTATAATATGAAAATACCGGAATCCCTTGTTCATCAAATCCAGTATGATACTTCATCATCACAATATCCTCTGTTCCATTCATTGACTGTTTAAGTGCTTGAAATTTACGTATATCTTCATCTAGTATGATATCATCTGCATCCAACCACATACAGTAATCCTTAGTAGCTTTTGAAAAGGAATAGTTTCTAGCTTTAGAGAAATCTTCACACCATGAAAAATCATACACATTATCTGTGTACTCCTTTGCGATTTGTTTTGTAGTATCACTACTTCCCGTATCTACAATAATAATTTCATCTGCGATTTGTTTCGCACAATCCAAGCATCTAGCCAATACATCTTCCTCATTCTTTACAATCATACACACACTAATACTTATCATATGATCACCCCTTGTTATGTACAAAAGGATAGTTTCCACCATCCTTTTATGAATTGATTTGATAGATGATGAGATACGCATTGATTGTTTCATTCTCGTTGCATAGTACAAGTGGTTCTTCACTATCTGCCACAAGTCGAATGGTATCATTTGTATGAAGTGTCAAAATAATGGTTCCTTGAACAAAGCTTTGTCCAATTGCCAACATTCTTGATTCTTCAATAATCATGGTATTATTCAACTCTAAAGCAATCGCATTTCCACTCTCCATACAATTTGAAATTCTACAACCAAACTGTACTACATACGTACCTTGATGTGCTGCACACAAACTACGATAATCATCTACTACTGTAAATCCGCTTTGGATCTTACTGATATCAAATATCAGGGCCTCGGATGGACAGATGTTTTTATTGGTAAATGCAAATAAGGATGCGGAGGCAAACTGTAAATTCGACGCATCTTTTCCAGCAGGACCGGTATTTCCTTGAGGTCCTTGTGGGCCTTGAAGTCCTGTGGCACCTCTTGTGCCGGTTGCCCCAGTAGCTCCCTTTTCCCCTCTTGGTCCAGTTGCTCCAGTTGCGCCTTGAATTCCTGGCTCTCCTTGTGCTCCTGTAACACCTTGTGGTCCACGTGCTCCTTCGATTCCTTCTCTACCTTGTTGTCCTTGTAATCCTCTAGGTCCCTGTATTCCTCTTGCCCCTTGTGGTCCCATAGGTCCAGTAGGTCCAATCAACGGTTCACAGTTACACCCACATGAACACCCACACTGTTCACCACATGTAAAATCTTCTTCATCATATACATCGCACTCTTCTAAAGGACGGCAATCAAAATCAAGATTATCAAACTCATTCTCGCATTGATTTTGGAACATAACATTTCCCCTTTCGTTTCAATTCCATGCTCTTGTTTCAATCTATCTTATGCGAGAGTAGGCAAATGTGTTAGTATTTTCGCACATACTTTATGCAAAATGACCTAGACAATGAAATGTACATGCTGCTGTTTCATACCCATGTTTTAAAATACAATCAAAATCCTTCACAGGAACTCTTTCCAAAGATGTCTTATAATCTTTAACAAAGTTAACCTGTTCATCACTCAACGCAGATTGTACAATTCGTTTACTTTCTTCATCGGATAATTTACTACGTTTTACTATATCCACAACCCGTGTTCCTATATCTAAATACACTCCATTGTGTTGTTCTCTAAACATATCTTTGATACTTGTACTACGTAATGTATTCACTTGGTTCATATTAATATCTAGCAATCGTTTTAAATTGCTTATAGAAAAGCTCATTGTACGTGTTTTATGAGAAATACCAGTAGATGCATTACTTACAATCAAATAGTTCACAGGACGTATTAAAGAGTCCTCTCCGCGCATTCTAAACAATGGATCCAGTCCCATATTATCGTAGACTCCTCCATCCCATAAATGCAGTATCTCATCCCTAGGTTTAATAGTAATCGTACCTGTTTTATCGCACCACGTATAATCCTTCGTCTTTAATTTATATGGGCCAATCAGTACAGGAAATCCTGCACTTGCTGCCATTGCATGAGAAATACGAATATGAGGATTCTTCACATGAGCACCATCCGTTTGTCCCATTTTCACACTTGAGATTCGAAAATCTTTTCCTGTTTCAAAGCAAGTGGTATTAATAGTCCACAGTGGATGTGAAGCAATGCTATGCAAACAACCTTGAATATGCCATCGTTTTTCCATCACATTCCCTAATAAATTAACTTTCTTATCCCAATAATAAGGACTTACAATCAAACGAAAAAGTGCTGTCCATTGAATATCTTTTTCCGTGATATACTTTTTTACCTTGGGCAACACTTTCTTCAAAAAGGTCTCATCATCTGGCCATGTATTATCGTTACAACCATAGATGAGTCCCATACATATACTGGCACCTGAAACTGTTGAAATATGAGCAACACTCCCTAATAAGTGTTGCTCTGCCAGATACTTCAACACCCCTAAATGATATACAGCTGCTCGCATTCCCCCACCCGATAAGGCAAGTCCAATCTTCAGTTCATTCTTATTCAATCTATCCCCCTCACCATACTATTCCCTAATAGAAAAATGGTTCATGTAATAAAAATATAGTATACTTATGGTACAAACATTCAAATGATGTATTGATAAGATAAAGAAGGAGATCTCGATCTATGAAAGAAAGCACGCGTTCAACAGAGGAAATTATCAAGGATATCGTATCTCGTGATACTACAAGGGTTTGGGGAGCAAGTTGCGAGATTTGTTCATGGAGTCAAAACCATAATAAAATAATCCAACTCATTCCTTATTATGAGCAAATTATAAGTTCTTCAAGAGGATTGAATTTGGGAGGTGCGTTAGCACCTAATTCACGATTTTTGAAGAAGGCAATTGAAATCATATATTTTCATATGGGAGATAATGGGTGTCCTTGTTGTCTTTTATCGGAAGATTCTAATCCTTTACAGTTGATAGAGGATGGTTATTTCGCTCTTGATGACACTTACTATATTGGCGATAGCTCGTGTGTAGATTCCTATGATATTCATTGTAAAGCTTGTGGTTCTATGTACCAGGTAGCTCCACGTGAATATCATTATATATGGTGGGAATGGACGTTTCTTGGCAAACCATAAACAATAAAATTGAAATATTGTGATAAAATAATGAAAAACACATAATTTTCCACAGTTTAGACATTATAAAACCACAGCTTTCGGGTATAATTTAGACAAGCAAGTGATAATAAGACTTGCTTGGTATGATAATCCCCCAAATAAATCATACTTTTCTCCCTTTCAATTATAAAAATATAATGTAGTTAAAAAATGCACTGATCTCCCTCGGTGCATTTTTTTGTTATCTATTACAAATAGTTTATCTTCAAGTTTCATTGGACATCCAGTGTATTTATTTGCATGATAGCGAGTAAAAACTAATAGAAATCTTTGCACAAGAAGAGCAATTACAAAGTAGTGAAAATATGAACTCTAACTGAAAATTTAAATAACTGAAATAAATCCAACATTCTCGTACATCATCAAATTCCGTTTTCGTTATAGTGTAGTTTTTCATAAACACTAGACTAAATAATATAAATAGTATATTATTTAGAAAAAATGGAGAACAATTATGGATGAAAATTTCATTGAAATCAAATGCATTTATCAAAGAAAAAATATATTATTTTTTTATAAAAACTATTTAAGGTTAGTGCCTATTCCTATATTATCTATCATCGCAGTCCTATATCTTTATTCACCTATCATATATGATAGCCTTACAAATAATTTTTCTGATCGTAATCTTATGATTAGGCATATGTTTACAGTAGTATTTTTTGCATTAAACATTTTATTCTTTGCCAAATGTGTAAGTATACTTAAAAGGATAAATTCACTTCAATTCAAAGATGCTAAAGTATCAATAAATAAAAATGATTTTTGTACATTTGATAATCTTATAATTTCAAAAAATTATATATTCTTCAAATGTAGTGGTAAAGTCAAAGTTGCTGTTATCGATATCCAAGACAAAAATAAACTTGAAGAGTTCCTCAGGGAAAATGATATTGAATATCGAAGATTAGATTCACCTTTTCCATTGAAAAATTATGTAAAGAACAAATACTAAAATAAATCAGACGCAAACATTAGAGTTGAATACCTCGATTTCATAAGTGGAACATCCAACAATGAAATAGAATCCATCACTGTATTGGAAAAAAACATAATTTTCCACATTTTTAACGTTATAAAACCATAGCTTTTGGGTATAATTTAGACAAGCAAGTGATAATAAAACTTGCTTGGTATGATAATCCCCCAAATAAATCATACTTTTCTCCCTTTCAATTATAAATATAATGTAGTAGAAAAACACCGATCTCCCTCGGTGTTTTTTTTACTTTTCTATCTTTACTACTTTATATTCGCAATAAATACGTGTTTCAATTTCTTAGGGTTTATAGTCACATTTAATAAAACGTCTAATGTCTTCGTTTGTAATATTGTAAATAGGATACCTGTTATAATTGCTAACCAGCCATATGAGAGAAGTCCTAACAAGATTACAACAATATTGATTGCCCTCATCATTTTTGCAATTGATATTGTTTCATCTCGATGATGAAAAATAATCGCTAGAACATCAAACCCTACTGTTGTAGATTTGGCTTTAATACATAGCATATACCCACTTCCAACCATGATAGCTGCTATTATCACACACATTGCTTGTGGTAGTTGTATAACAAAATTCATAGCGTGGAAAATATTGAAGAATAACATATAACAAGCACTACTTAAAATTGATTTATAGAAATATTCTTTTCCTAACCACAAGTAACATGCTATTAAAAGAATGATCGTGATACCATTTGTAAAAATAGTAACATCCCATGAAGTTAGATTTTGAAGAACCATGGAGAAACTTGTAATTCCTCCATTGATAATTTCATGTGGTACAGTAATAAAAGCATAAGCAGTTGTAATCAATAGATTTCCTGCAATAATCATTAGTATTTCTTTGCAGGAACTTTTGTTTACCAATTAAAGTCCGCTCTTTTCTAAGTAATCTATAATATAGGATTTTGGTTCATCTGGTACCATAACAGATGTAACTTCAACACCACGTTCTATTAATGTATGGAATGCTTCTGCTTCTTCTTTTGTGACACTTACAGAACGTTTTATTTGTGTTGTATTTTCTCTTTTTGACATATTCCCTACATTGATAGAAGTAATATCAAGACCTAAATCCATCATCTTAATCGCATCCAAAGGAGATGTGATGATTAGAAGAACTCTTTGTCCTGCATATTTATTAGCTTTAATATTATTTGCTGCTGTTTCTAATGATATCAAAGAAGTACGCATACCAGAAGGAGCTACCATACGAAGAGCGCTCTTTGTAATTTCATCTTCTGCTACTGCATCATTTGCGACCATAATACGATTTACACGTAATGCATTACTCCAAAATGCCGCGACTTGTCCATGAATCATACGTGCATCAATACGCACATGTATAATACCTTCCATTTTATCCTCCTTATCCTAGAATTCCTAGGAAACTACATCCAATCGCAATCGCAATTAAAATAAGTACTGCCTTTGTTGTATTCATACTCTTCTTACCTAAAATCCAGTAAATCACACACACAATCAATACTGGTAATAAGGATGGCATTACTTTATCTAAAATACTTTGTATTTCTAAACTAACGCTACCACTTTTAAATACATAAGGAACGTTGGCTTTGATAACACTTGGAATTAACGCACCAATTACTGTTAATCCTAAAATGTTTGCACATTCTGTAATCTTTTTAAGTTGTGAACCCATGGTTGTAACTAGTTTTACCCCTTGTTTATATCCAACATGCATAAATTGGAAGGAGATTACTATCTTCACAATATTGGCAATGATCCATAACCAAATACCTACAGAGCTTCCTTCCATAGCCATATATGCTGCAATAGCGCCAAAAATAGTTTTGATAATAGCTTGGAAGAGGGTATCACTTACACCAGCAAGAGGACCCATTAAACCAGTTTTAATCGCTGTTACAACTTCTTCTCCATCTTGCTTCTTTTCTTCTTCAATTCCTATGGTAGCTCCCATAATAAGAGTAGCTGTATAAAATCCACAGTTAAAGAATTGCATATGGTTTTTTACTGCTTTTTGTAAACCGTCTTCATCATCTTTATAGATTTTTTTCAATGCAGGAATCATAGAATATGCATATCCTAATCCTTGCATTTTTTCATAGTTCCATGCATCTTGTCCATGCATCCACCAACGAACAAAGCTTTTATTAATATCCTTCTTCGTAATCACTTGTACATTATTCATCTTCGTCAAAACCTCCTGCTGTTGTTTGAGCCTGCATTGTTGTATTCGTAGAATTTCCTAATTGTTTATAACGAATTAATGCAAGAGCAAGACCAATCAGTGCAACACCTAACATTGGTATCTGTAAATAACTTGCTAGTACAAATCCTATGATGATATAACCATAGAAGTTTGAAATAGGTAGATAGCGTAACAACACTGCAATACCTAATGCAGGAAGTACTCCACCAGCAACTCCTAATCCATCCATTAACCATTGTGGTGCGATGTTAATTAAATTCTGTACTAAATCTGAACCAAAGTACAAGGCAATGAAGATTGGAATAAAACGAGATAATCCCCAAGAAAACATCCCAGCAAGATTACATAGTTCTACACCTTTATATTGTCTTTTTTCACAATAATGTTCAGCACGATGTTCAAAGAATGAATTTGCAAAACGAGCTACGATATCCAATTGCATTAATAGTAATCCAATAGGTACAGCAAGAGCTAGTGCAAATTCTGTTCCTTTTCCTCCTGCTATAGCAAACGCTGTAGAGATGATAGCAGCCGTCATATAATCTGGAATACTTGCTCCTCCATATGTACCTACTCCTAAAATCATTAATTGTAAAGTTCCACCAACAGCTAAACCTATTTTTGCATCCCCCATGATAATCCCAGCAATGAAACCAGCAACTACTGGTTCAAAAATCCCAATTTTCGTATTATTATCATCATAGATTCCAAAAAAGCCTAATAGTGATAATAATAGTACTTGCCATAACTGTATATCCACTTTATTTCCTCCTCTTTATTCATTGTCTTCATCCAATGAAATATTCATTTTGATAAAAGATGGTCTTCCTGCATCCAATATACTTTCTGCTACTTCTTTTATGGATTGTGTTCTTCTTATGTATGCTTCCAATAGCAAATGTAAATTCATTCCACAAATAACTTCCCCATCACACGCATGCTGTGATAAAACCTGTGCTGCTATTCTGGATGGCGTCCCATTCATCATATCTGCTAACACAAGCACTTCGTGGTCTTTCCATACATTTAGGATTTGATTCTCTACCTGCTCCTGCAAATACTCTACAGAAGAATTTTCATTTAGACATATATAGGATACATCTTCTTGAGTTCCTAAGATCATAGGCATTGAATCATAAAACCCTTTTGCGATCGTTCCATGTGATACAAGTAAAATTTTGTACATATCTGCTCACCACCTTCCACAACTATAGGAGCAATTCTTGTGCCAATACAGTGTCAAATCATTCTTTCATTAAGACCATATATAAAATCGTTACAATTTCTGCTTTTGGAATTACGATATTAAATTTTGATTCTATATCCTTAAAAGTTGATGATATTAAGCTTATTTCATGATTGTGTTCCGCTAACCATTCGTCACTTTGATAAATTTCTTCATCACAATTTTTTAATAATGCGCGTTCAATTAAAACAGCAACATGTAAAAACAACATCATTCTTGTATCAGTGTCAAATTTTTTCTTTAGTGCAAACTCAGTGTCAAATATCATTTTTTCTACATCATCGATTAAAATTGTTGGATTCAAAAATACGAGTCGATTGATTAAGTTTTCTAAAGAGAAGGCTTTGATTATTTTTTGTTGAATATGGTAAATATCTCCACCACCTTGATTTCCAATTACTTTACGCATAAAACAATCAATATCATCTTCTTTTTCATTGTCCATTAAATGGTTGATATTGATACTATCCACACCTGCAATCTTAATATCTGAAGTACCTACAAGACACTGTACATCATATTCTTTGAATACAGAACATGCATTTCCTTCTTTTAAGATACGCATATAATCATACGTTAGTAGCTCTACGTTATCTTGGATAAAATCTTGCATAATTGCTTTAATCTTTTCTGCTGTGCCCATTCCTGAAATACAAACACAAACGACTGCTTTCTTTCTTTTTCTTGGTGGTATATAGCGATATTTCATTTTTATATTCTCGCATAATCGCGGAAGCATATCACTGATATGCACACCTTGACGCAACTGGTTTCCTACTTCCAATGCCAAGGAAGTACTTACTTGATCCAGAATGCCGATTTCTTGACTATCATCTAAGTTCATATATTTATCTACTTCTAGTAAAGAGCCCATATCCACTAGAATTAAAGTGGGATAGTTTTTATTGATTCGATCTAAATATTTTTTTATCAGCGTTGAAAACAATTCAGTAGAAGTATACAATGGCATATCAAAAGCTTCGAAGATAAATTCTTCAAGTAGTTCATTTGCTGCGGAGGCAATTGAGGAAGCGGTCGCATTCCCATGTGCCATAATGAGCGCATTGCATTTAATAGCTTTGCTGTTTCGCATTGTGATAATAAAATAGAGAATGATATAAAATCTTACATGTAAGGCAAGCTCAATACTTAATATAGATTCAAGTTGATAAATCATGCGTTCCGCTAGGGAGTACATTTTAAAATTATAATCTTCAAGAATAGAGAGTACTTTGATAAACGCTGAGTCTTCTATAGGTTGACTTTGATTTTGATAAATCTCAATCACATATGTAAAAATCTGATTCGTATTCATTGCCAAATGAATACCATTATCCTTTTCAAAACTCTCTATAGCATAAGTAATCAATTGTCGATTAACATTGGCCTCTTGAATATGATGATGCTCTACAATATGATAAAGTTCTTTTTGTATCGCGCCTATGTTTTCAAATTCTTTTTTATCTGTTTGATAATTTCTTTCAAACTCATCCAAAAGATTACGTATAGCGTTTGTATCACTACATAATACATCGTTTTCTAATGTTATATTTTCATCAATCCACAAATCCTCTTTTACGTATTCTTTCATTTCTACTTTATGAAGTTTGCTATCGGTAGGTAGGGATGATAAATCTACAAAAATTTTATGGTCATTGTGATTCTTATGATACGCTGATGCACAACTATATTTGATCATATTTTGTAAGGAGCCTACATTCCCTTCTGCTTTTAGCGATAATAGTAAATTTAGCGCAGATGAACTTATTTCTAAAGGTTTTTGGAATACCCTACTCTCTTGATAAAAGAATCGTTGTATCAATTCCATCTTTTCTTTTACGGGTCTTTCTTGGAGTGGTGGAATATGAATCCACATAGGAATTCTTCTACGCAGTGTATGAATCAATACCTCTTCTGGATTTTCTGTAGTCGCAAAAATTAAACGTACATGTGCTTTACGAATGATGTCTGTTTCTCCAATGCGACGATATTCATCTTTATCCATTAATTGAAATAGCTTTTCTTGGCTTTCACTATTCAAACGATGCACTTCATCTAAAAATAAGTATCCATGATCTGCTTGTTTGATAAGTCCTTCTTTATCTTGGTCAGCACCTGTGAAAGATCCTTTTGCATACCCGAATAAAATAGCAGATAAAAGCTCAGGATTATTTGCATAATCGGCACAGTTTAATGTAACAAAAGGGGCATTCTTCTTGATTACATCGCACTCAAGTGCATATCGATAAATCAATTCTGCTAAATAGCTTTTTCCAACACCACTTGATCCATTTAATAAAATAGGTAGTCCTTTATCTGGATATTGGACAGCAGAACGACATTGATCAATTTCATGTTTCAAGCTACCATAGGCACCTACAAAGCTTTGAAATATATCCTTCTTAATTTTTACAGAAGTGACTATTTCTTGTTCCTTAAGCACACTGAAAAGAACGGGACGTGTAATTCCTTTAACAACTCTGTTTTCTCTTACCAATTCATTTAAATATTGAGAAACAAGATTTCTCTTCATTCCTAAAATTTCTGCTAATTCTAGTGCAGTGATTCCTTCCCCTCTTTCCCCACATGACTGCATCAGTTTCTGATAAATCATTTCTTTTACTTTCATTTCTTCACCTCAATGATTTGTATCATTTTCTTTCTCTTTCCATCATGATGTTGTTACTTAAATTAAATATACACTATTTATATAGCAATTTCCATGCCATAAAAATTTGACACTGTTTGGCACATTTTTTGCTACATTAAGGATGAGGTGATAAATATGCAACATCAACAATTCGATAAAAACAAAAAATGGTTTAAAGCAAACTTTCATTCACACTCTACACAATCCGATGGATTATTGACCCCTGCGCAATTGGTAGAGTTATACAAAAAAGAAGGATATTCTTTATTAATGCTATCAGAGCACGAGCTATATCAAGATACAAAAGAATTTGACACAGATGATTTTCTTTTATATCCCGGCATTGAAAGAAGCATTCAATTGCCAAATTATGAAACATTTCATATACAAGGAATTGCGAACTCCTTGGTACAAACTGATCGATACCATCATTTAGAACACATTCCAATTCCTAAATTTCATTCGTTGCAAGATGTACAACAAATGATCGATGAATTGAAAGATCATGGAAACTTCGTAATGATCAATCATCCATATTGGTCCTTTAATACGTGTGAACATCTATTAGCATTAGAAAACTATGATTTCTTAGAACTTTATAATCATAATTGCCATGTTGAAACAGATCTAGGAAATAATGAAATATTCTATGATGAACTATTAAGATATAAACCTATTGGTGCACTAGCGTGTGATGATAACCATAACTCTCATCGCTACGAGGAAGGAATCCATATGTGGGATAGCTTTGGTGGTTTTACAATGATTCAAGCAAGTGCACTAACAAGAGACTCTATCAGTGAAGCATTACAAAGTGGAACGTATTATGCTTCCACTGGACCTGAAATTTATCAATTTGAAATACGCGATCAACAAGTACATGTAACATGTAGTGAAGTAAAAGAAATTATATTCAAAGCTTGGCCAAGAAGAGGTTATAGCATACAAAGTAGAAATAACCTCCTAACAGAAGGAACGTATACATTACGTGGACAAGAACAATGGATACGCGTCAAATGTATAGATGAGGATGGAAACAGCGCATGGTCTAATCCCATTTACATAAAAGAATAAAAAAAGAAGTAGGTGAACTCATGAAGCTAGAAACTCGAACAAATTTAACTTATAAACAAACGCAAACATTTACTCAAAAACAACAATACGCACTTCATATCCTTTCTATGAATAACCAACAACTGCAAAGTGAAATAAGGAAAGCGATAGAAGAAAATCCTCTCCTTGAAATTGAAGAGGATAGTTATTGTTCATCTTCTAGTGAAGATATTTATGAAAAAGCTTGTGCTATATGTTACCAAGAAAAAAGTTTATTTGATTTGTTGGAAGAACAATTGCGTTATTATGAGGATGAGATACCATACAAACTAGGTCTTTATCTAATTGATTCCTTGGATTGTAACGGATACTTGCATATCGACAATGAAGAAGTTTTCACTTTGTTTTCTATAACTGAAGATATTTTAGAAGATGTGATTGAACGTATGCAAACATTTGAACCATATGGAGTCTTCTCTAGAAATCTTCAAGAGTGTTTACTTATTCAACTTAGCATGCAAAATCCACTTCCTAAAGTAGCTATAGAGATTGTAAATCAACACCTAGATGATCTAGCAAAAGGAAAATGGAATTCTATCTGTGAACATCTTTCTCTGCAAAAAGACGTACTACAAGATGCTGTTTCCTTGATTCGCAACCTAAATCCAAAACCTACTGCATCCTACTTCAATAATACAGAATATCTTACACCAGAGGCAAAGATTTCTATTGAACACAATACAATAAAAGTTACCTTTTTAGAGAATAATTTCTCCCCTCGTATAACGAGTCTGTCAAAATCCTATGAAGAAGCACCCTATTTCAAAGATTATTATAAATCTGCCAATCTTTTGATTTCTTCTATTGAAAAGCGTACATCTACATTACATTCTGTTATTTCATGTATTTGCTCCTTTCAAAATGACTATTTTCTCAAAGATGCTTTGATGAAACCATGTAACCTAAAGGATATCGCAAAAGAATTAAATGTTCATGAATCCACAATATCACGTGCAATTTCAAATAAGTCAATTGAATTCCAAAATCGATATATTTCATTGAAGCAATTTTTCCCAGCTAAATTGGAAAATGGTCAAAGTAACACATCCATTATTTCACGTATAGCAGAACTTATAAAACAGGAGTCTCCCTGCAATCCTTATAGTGATCAAAAACTTACAGAACTCCTCCAACAAGAAGGTATAAAGTCCTCGAGAAGAGCAATTACAAAATACCGTGAAATATTGAAAATACCTACATCGAAACTTAGAAAACAAATATAAAGGCGCTTTTTACATGGCGCTTTTTATTTACCTCATGGAAATTCTTTAGGATAGTCCTATATAGCATTAAAAAAAGCCCGTCATGATAGACAGGCATAATATATTAGATATCCATGTATTTCTGTGCTGCAGTTACGATTGCCATTTTGTAAACTTCTTCTGCATTACATCCACGTGACAAGTCATTGATTGGAGAGTTCAACCCTTGTAGGATTGGTCCAATTGCTTCATAATCACCTAAACGAGATGCGATTTTATAACCGATGTTTCCTGAATCGATATTAGGGAAGATAAAGGTATTGATCTTACCAGCGCATTTTGAATCTGGTGCTTTCAATTTCGCAACTTCTGGTGATACACAGCAGTCAAACTGAATTTCACCTTCAACTTCAAAATCTAAAGGCATACGTTTCAAACGAGTTGCAGCTTCTTTTACTTTAGAAACACTTTCCCCTTTTGCTGAACCAAGAGTTGAGTAAGATAATAAGCCTACTTTAGGTTCGATACCAAACTGACGGATAGTGTGTGCTGTTTGTAGTGTGATTTCTACTAAGTCATCAACCGTAGGGTCAATATTGATAGAACAGTCTCCCATAACTAATTGTTCTGCTCCCTCTTTCATAAGAATGAAGCAACTAGAAACGATAGAATTTCCAGGTTTTGTTTTTACCAACTGTAACGCAGGACGAATAGTATCAGCAGTAGAGTATGTTGCTCCACCTAATAATCCATCTGCACAACCAAGTTTTACATACATTGTACCAAAGAAGTTTCTGTGTAGACATGCTTCTCTAGCAGCTTCTTCGTCTAATTTACCTTTACGAAGTTCGACTACTTTTGTAATCATCATTTGCATATTTTTGTATTCGATTGGATCCAATGTCTCAAGACCTTCAATATCCCAACCATTTGCAGATGCAGCTCCCTGAATTTCTGCTCTATTTCCTAGTAGTACTGGAACTAGAATATTTTCTTTATGTAGACGAATTGCAGCTTCCAGGATACGTGGGTCAGAACCTTCTGTAAATACGATTCTTGTACCTTTTCCCTTAATTTTTTCGATTAATGTATTAATCATTGATAAATCCTCACTTTCCTTACCATTATTTATTATACACCGACCATTTGCATATAAAAAGGCTTTTTTCACAAATGAAAAATTTCACAAGATAAAATGTATAAAAAACTTGTATTTTTATACAATACCCTCTATAATTCTCTCATAAGCAGAGTAGGACCAGAGGCGTTAAGTACCACCTGAACGGGGAGTTGTCAGGCGGGCGAAAAGTTTATCTTGCGATTTCTGGTTCGCATCCCGCTGTTGCATATAAAGAGCAATCTCTTTTTCTATATGCAATATGGAAAAGGAGGTATTTTTTTATGAACTTTGCGAGTTTAGTTTCAAAGGCTTCACAAGACATGAAGGATAGTGCGAAAGAAATCAAAAAGGTTTCATCCATTTGTGGGTGTGCGATGTTCACCGCCATCGACATTATTCTAAAAGCAGTACGTATTGATTTTAGTGCATTTTTAAGTATTGGTTTTTCAAGTTTAGCAGTGGCGGTGTCCGCATTATATTATGGACCTATTTTAACAGGTTTAGCCGGAGTCATTGCGGATACTTTAGGATATCTTATACATCCTAATGGACCATACTTTCCAGGTTTCGCAATAAGTGCATTTATTACAGGACTTATTTATGGATGTTTTTTCTATAAACAAGAAGAGATTTCATGGAAACGTGTCATCTTAGCACGACTAAGCATCACCATCGTTATCAACCTTATCCTAACTCCATTATGGTTGAATATGATGTATGGTACTTTATTATTTGCAGTACCTAGAATCATCAAAAATATTGTGATGTTTCCTCTAGATGCATGGCTCTTATACATTGTGTTAAAGACAGCCAAACGAATACAACCCAAAAAACGTTAGAAATTATAACGTTTTTTTTGGTTGTATTCGCAACTCTTTCTTCATATCTTACTTACTCCTTTGTAGTAAAGTAAGGCTATAAAAGAAAAGAGGACATAGAAATGAGAGAATCTTTAACCGATCTAAATATTGAAAGAGGAAAAGTGCTCTATAAGAAGTGTCATTTATATTTATTATTAAGCTGTATCGCAATGATCTTTATCTTTAAAGTTTTGTTAATGTATTGTCTTTCTAATTTAGGTGGTATCTCATTCTTTGATTTTGAAGAAGCTATCAGTAGCCTATTCCCATATATTCTTGGTTTCGTTCCTGTAGCAATTGCGTACAAGTTGTCCAATAAAGCTTTTAAAACATCTTTGTTGCTTCGTATAGTATCCTATCTATATTCTTACCTATATATCTATTTTACGTTCAAAGGTTGTGAATGGATGTTTTATCCACTCACATCCCAACAATGCTATATCAATCTATTACAGATTACAATAGGCACTGTTTATCCTGCATATCTTATTATTTGTGGTATATAATTATGGAGACTATGTACGAATCAAGATATTAAGTCTTTTATAGAAGCAAGTAAGTAAACCGATGTGTATTGGTGCATTAAGACAACAAAAAGGCCCTTAAAGGGCCAATACGTATCACTACTTAATACTATTTTATTTTGCTTCTACTGTTTTTGCAGTTTCAACTCTTTCTTCTTTCGTTTGCATTTTACTTAATCCAGCACGTAACATAACTGTTGATGTATATACAGTAACTGCAACTACAATCCATTTCAATACATCAAGAGGCATTGATTTGATAACCAAGGATGCTATTAATGTAGCAATAGAACCAAAGATACACATGGATAAAGCAGATTTACGATTGTATGCATTTTCCTTAATAAATTTAACGGATGCAGGTGGCATTAAAAATGCACAAGAACCCATCATGATTGGAAATGCTACATCTGGAGACATTCCTAATAAGAAGATTAATACCATACAAGGGTTATATAATCCAACACCAGCTGTCATCAATGCTCCTAATATAAAGTTTACAGAAACAGCAATAACTAATTTAACACCAGATAAACCAATGGAATTTCCACCTACTGGGAACCATCCCATCAAAGATGAGAACATGATAAATGCAGTACAAGCAAGTGCAAATCCCATAACTAAACGAATTCTTTTTTCTGACATTCTAGAAACGATGCCCGCACCAAGTACGGCACCCGCCATTGCGGATATAAGCATAGCAACTAAGGTAATAGCTTCTACCTTAACAACAGTTGTAAAGATAATTGCTTGTAATAATACAGGAATACAGTTTGCAACATTCATCGTTCCTGGAATAAGTTTATCTCTTGTTTGCTTTGTAAATTTTAATAATGCAGTTTGAGGGGCAAAAGCACCGATACCTAGTGGATCAAAGAAGTTTACCAATGCTCCAATGGCACCCGTCTTAACCCAAGAAGTGTCTTTTTCAAACTCGTGTTTATGTTTGTAAATATCGATTGCAAAGTAAATTGTGTAACTAATTAACAAAACCCATAATACGGTAAGTATGATTGTAGTCGCATCCATTTTAATTATTTCTCCCTATTCTTATTCTGACATCATTTTTGATTTGTCAGCGCATGCTTTCATTGCTTGCATGATAGAAGAACGAAACCCAGTCTCCTCTAGCTTAGCAACTGCCGCTATTGTTGTTCCTCCTGGTGAACAAACCATATCTTTTAGTTCTCCAGGGTGTTTTCCTGTTTCCATTACCATTTTTGCAGAGCCATACACTGCTTGTGCAGCGAAAGCATATGCTTGTGGTCTAGGCATTCCTTCCACAACAGCAGCATCTGCCATAGCTTCAATTAGCATGTAAATATATGCAGGTGATGA
This sequence comes from Amedibacillus sp. YH-ame10, assembly GCF_053848885.1. Lineage (NCBI taxonomy): Bacteria > Bacillati > Bacillota > Erysipelotrichia > Erysipelotrichales > Erysipelotrichaceae > Amedibacillus > Amedibacillus sp. YH-ame10. Next base: position 7,621 of record NZ_JBSPFA010000024.1, on the reverse strand, counting down.
TCCACTTACCGCTGTCACGGCATCCATTAATTTTTCAGGTACAATTTCACTTTTACCAAAACTATTAAAGATGGCAACGATTTCTGCAGTTTCTTCTTTTGTAACATTGCTTGATGGTGAAATTGCAGCCATTCCCTCTCCTACTAATGCAGGAGTGTTTGGCATTGTTTTCACGATTTTTACATCTCTATCAAATAATTTTTGAACTGTAGCACTTGATTGTCCAGCCGCAATCACAACAATGATTACATTTTCTTTTACTACGTTTTTAATCTCATTGATAACGATTGGATACAAGAATGGTTTAACAGAAAGAACGATGATATCACATTCTTTTGCTAACTCCACATTGTCTGTCGTTACATTGACACCATAGGATGCCTTCATACTCTCTAAACTTTGTTCATTGATATCTGATACATAAATATTATTTTTAGAAACAATGTCTGCCTTGATAATACCGCCAATCATTGCTCCTCCCATATTCCCACTACCAATAAATCCAATTTTCTTATTCATCATAAGTTCCTTTCTAACTAATTAAAGCTTTGTTCTGTACGGTTGATAATTTCATCTTGTAATTCTTTGCTTAGGTTACGGAAATGATCAGAATATCCTGCAACACGTACAATTAAATCACGATATTCCGCTGGATTTTGTTGCGCTTTGATCAATGTATCACGATCAATGACATTGAATTGAATATGGTGTCCATCCAAGTTGAAGTATGAACGTACGAGATTTGCCATATTTGTTAAACCATCTTCACCAGCAACAACAGCAGGTGTAAATTTTTGATTTAATAGCGTTCCACCAGTTGATAAATGATCCATTTTACTTGCAGAGCGAATTACAGAAGTTGGTCCATGTGTGTCTGCTGCTTTTTCAGGAGAAATCCCTTCACTAACTGGTTTATGAGCTTTACGTCCATTTGGTGAAGCTAACATAACCTCTCCAAAATATACATGGCAAGTAGTAGGTAACATATTGATTCTCCATTCCCCATCACGCATGTTTGGACGTCCTGTAATGCTATCTTTATAGTACGTAAACACATCATTCATAATTGCATCTGCATAGTCATCATCATTTCCATATTTCGGAGTTTTACGTGAAACTAAACTATAAATACGTGCATACTCTTCACCTTCAAAATCATGCTCGATTGCTTTCATCATATCACTCATTGTAAATGTTTTTTGTTCAAACACATTGTATTTGATAGCTGCTAATGAATCTGTAATTGTACCAATACCTACACCTTGAAGATAGTTAGTATTATAACGTGCACCACCAGCATTGTAGTCTTTTCCAGCACTGATACAATCATCTGTAATTATAGATAAGAATGGAGCTGGCATATATTTTGCATAAATGCGAGTAATCATATTGCTACCAGTTACTTTGATATCCGCAAAATGAGTAATTTGTTTCTTATACGCATCAAATAATTCATCATAACTCTTAAAGTCTTCTGCATTTCCTAGTTTTAATCCAAGTTGTTTGTTCGCAACAGGATCAAACCCATTGTGTAATGTGATTTCTAAAATTTTTGGAAGATTGAAATATCCTTGAAGAATATATGCTTCACGTCCAAATGCACCAGTTTCAACACAACCAGAAGTACCTCCACGACGTGCATCTTCAATTGTTTTTCCAGCATTCAATAATTCTTGGATGATTGCTTCTGTATTATAGAATGCAGGTTGTCCCCAACCTTTACGACTGATTTCACAAGCACGTTTCAAAAATTTCATTGGTGTTTTCTTTGAAATTTGAACATTACTAGATGGTTGTAAAAGTTTCATTTCATCCATAACATCTAAGATTAAATAGGAAACATCATTTACTCCATCTTCTCCAGTTGCCGTAATACCACCAGTATTGATATTCGCAAAGTCTGTATACGTAGAAGACTCTTTTAAAGTAATTCCTACTTTAGGTGGAGCTGGTTGATTATTAAATTTCACCCAAAGACATTCTAATAGTTCTTTTGCCTTTGTATTATCTAAGATACCTTCTTCGATATCATGTAAATAGAATGGATTTAAATGTTGATCTAAACGTCCTGGTGTATATGCATCCCAAGGGTTTAATTCCGTTGTAACTCCCAAATGTACAAACCAATACATCTGAATTGCTTGCCAATACGTTTCTGGTTTATGTGCAGGAACAACATCACAGTTTGCAGCGATTTGTAATAGTTCTTCTTTACGAGTCGCATCACTTTCTTTTTCTGCCATTTCTCTTGCTAATGCAGCATAACGCTCACCTAGTACCATGATAGCATCACACATAATACTCATACCATTTAATTCATCGCGTTTTTCCATCGCTTGTGGATCATTTAAGAAATCTAATTTTTCTAATGCTACTTTGATATCATGTTGATAATCCAAGAATCCTTTTGCATATATTTTTTCAGATCCTACTGTATGACCAGGACCACGTTGTTCCATAAATTCTGTAAAAATACCTGCTTCATAACAATCTTTCCACTCTTGCGACATGGCGTTAATTACTTTGTTACGAATAGAACGCTTTTCCCAATAAGGGATGATAATCTCTTCTTGATCTTTCATGTCCTGTTCGCTTACTTTAAAGCAAATCAATTCACGACTATCCATAACTTTCATGTCTTCTAATGTATGACAGCATAGTTCTGGAAATGTTGGTGTTGATTGGGGACCAGCACCTTTATCACCAACAATCAATTCTCCATCTTCTATCGTAATTGTTTTACGAGAGAAGATTTCTTTCATTGTTAATGCACGTAGTTCTGGGATTGATACTTCACCTTCATATTTCTTATAGGCATCTGTCATAAGCAGTGCACGTTCCATAAATACATGTGGTGTTGTTTCTTCACTTTGTTTTCTTAACTTTTTGATACGATCATTCATTCCTCTGAGTTCCATTTGTTTATCCTCCTATTTTTACCTGTTTAAACCCTTGTTCCTCAAACATTGATTTTAATTTTTCCATATTCTCATTGCTTGGTACGCATAAATCTTTTGCTGGATACACACGTCCTAACTTATCGTATTTACTACTTCCCGTATTATGGTATGGTAATAAATTCACTTTTACGGCTCCCACTTTATCTTTTAAATATTGGATGATATCCTTCATTGTTGTTTCATCATTATTGACTGGTTCAACAACTGGAATTCTAATATTTATACAAGCTTTGTTCTTGGCTAAAAATTCTAGGTTCTCTAATATTACATCATTTGATTTACCCATGTACTTTTTATGTGTTTCATCATCCAATGTTTTAACATCATACAGCCATGTATCCACATAGGGTAATAATCTTTCATAATTATCTTTTGGTGCATAGCCACATGTATCCACTGCTACATTAAATCCTTTATCCTTTAACTGTTTACACAACTCTTCAAGGTACTCAATGTTTTGTGACATTACCTCACCACCAGATAATGTTACACCTCCACCACTTTCTTCATAAAAAGCAGCATCTCTTCTAACAATATCTATAAGTTCCTTGATGCTATACGTACGACCAACGATTTCTCGATTGTTATGCATACAATAATCTAAACAATCGGAACATAAAACGCATTTTGAAGCATCGGTATGTGCAGTTCCATCTGTTTCTACTTTGATTGCATCATGGGTACAAGCCTTGCTACAATAGCCACATCCCGTACATTTTTCACGATTGAACATCAGTTCTGGCATATATTTTTGACTTTCTGGATTATGGCACCACCAACAATTTAAATGACAACCCTTAAAAAATATGGTTGTACGAATACCATCACCATCGTGAACAGAGAATTTCTGGATATTTATAATGATTGGTTCTTTCATGCATTTTCTCCTGTTTTCGCAAATAGGTTCGGTGTATTAATGGTAATAAACTTCACCAATTTGTTCGTTTGATTACACCAGTTATGCGCTCTTGTGGATTTGTAATGCGCACTGTCACCTGGATATAAATCTATAATTTCATCTTCGATTTGTAGAGTTAATATTCCTTCTAACACATATACAAACTCTTCACCTTCATGTGGATAGGTTAAAGATTCTTCGATTTCTTTTTGAGGAAGTATTTCAACCAGCTTTGGAAGCATTTCAGCACAATCAGCCATATTTGTCATTGCATATTCAATGATAGAACTTCCTTCGATTCGAAGAATTTCTCGTTCATAGCTTCGAAGCACTGCCTTCTTTTTTATCTTTGGTTGTTCCATGAAGATGGACATCTCAACGTGTAATGCTTTCGCAATCTTCTTTAAAGTATCATGTGCAACAGAAGTTAAACCTCTTTCTAGTTGAGAAAGATATCCGATGGATAATCCAGTTTCTTGACTGACATCCTTTAACGTCATATTGTTATTGCTACGTGTTTCTTTAATTAATTCGCCTACGTTTTGATTCATTCTATCGCCCCTTTTTCAAGTAAATTATATATTTCACAAGTGAAACTGTCTAGCACTTTTACTATAATTTTAACAATTTTTAGTTAAATATAGGGCATATTAGTATACTTTTTAACTAAAATATGATATTGAGCAGTAAATTTTTAAGTAAACCATGACTTTTTATAGTAAAATCCTGTAAAATTGGAAAGCGCTTTCACAAGTGGTGCAATATTTGTCACACTATATTTCAAAGGAAATTGCAAAATGCCTTAATATATCATGTTTTTTCAAGCAATCACAATTGTTAAACTTATCCAAATTATCACAAGCATACTTTGTAAAATAGAGAATATTTAAAATATTCTTAAAATTACTAAAATTCTGTTTTGATTTAAACATAAAAAATGTGCATATATTCCTATCTTGTACAAAACGCACAATTGAAATACGCACATCTTTTATAATAACGAAACAAGTGTATTTGCATTTATACAACAAATACTCATTTAATAAATAGCTTTCGAACATCACTGATACAGAAAAGGAACCCGTTATAATAATTGGGCGTTGTAAGGCAATTGCTTGTTGATGTGCATCTTCCACCGTATAGATTAAGTGAATGACATCACTTTCCGTTATCACATATATACCCAAAGCTCTTTCATTATGGAATATTCATTTATGAATTCCATATTAGCAAATGTAATATTGAACAAAGTGCTTTATTGAGCAGATGTTGTTCAAAAAACGTCAGTCTTATTAATTATTACTGATTCTCTCTATCGTCGTCTGAAGGTACCACATTAAAATCCCTACATAAGGGGTCTTATCATTTGTTTCTTGTCGGAAGGCTTTCAATATACTCTCACAATATGGCAATATGTCATCATCTGTTACTGTTCCAATATCTGCGATTAAGCTATCAAGAGCAGACTTACGCTCAGCAATCAGTGGAGATGTAGAGCAATTTAAGTTTAAGGTATCTATTAAATCGGATTTTACATCTGGATCGGTTGCATCTATCGCACCAGTCATTTCATAAAATATGGTTGATAATGTTTCTGATCTACATGGATTTATCTTTTTAAACTCTTTATTTTCTTTATGTGCATCACAAGTTAAATTAATAAGCTTTCTAGTTCCATGTGGTGCACTATTTCCATGGCATGTTGCCACAAAATTGTTATAATCTAAACCTTGTCCCATATCAAGTCCACTGGATAAGTTACGAGCATTAATGTGTTCAATAATAATAGGTGTAATATTAGGATCAACATCATTACGTGGAATTTTACACATACAATAAGCACATAATCCTCCTTGCTCATCTATAAGACTTCTGCGTACGTCTTTTTTTAATGGATTTCGCAACCTTTTATATGCGGCATCTGGTGAACAGTTTTCATCTATGCATTTTTGTCTCAACTGTGCTAACGCTATAGGTTCCGCATTTTTCTGTATGGGAATCATACTTGACCGCCTCTAATGCGCTCTAGTTTTAGCTTCACTCTACAAGCGGCTACTTCCTGATCATGGCCACCTCTTATCTTATAGATTTCATTAAGTGTTTCATCTGCGGCGTCAAAGGCATTTTCTGAAAGTTGTTTATAAAAATCTTCGAAAAGTTTTGTCACTTCTAAAGGACGTTCTGATACTCCCATGATTTCATTCAAGACAGATTTCACATCTTTCCCATACACCTGATTATCAAGATACGCTATTTCTAAATCTTTTAATAGGATTAAATTATCACTTTTAATAGAGTTTATAACAGCAGGGGCATGCGTAGTAAGAATAAATTGAACTTTTGGAAAAATTGTTGTTAAATCCGTAATTATACGCTGTTGCCATGCAGGATGCAAGTGAAGATCTACTTCGTCAATCAAAACAACACCATCTGTTTCTTTTAACACATCTTCTAAAAGCCATGGATTTAAAACAGCCATTCTGTACGCAATATCTGCGATCAAACTAATCGTGCCTTTATATCCATCACTTAATTGATTTATCGCAATCTTAACGACTTCATTCGCATGATCACAATAAGATATCTCGATTTCCGTTGTTTCTGGATTAAATTCAACAGACACATCATCAAATCCTGTTATTGATGAAAAGCATTGCTCCATAGCCCCTCGCACAGCAACAAACTCAGGGCTATGTGCGTTCTTTGAATCATCATTCCATGCCATTTTTTTAAACCAATTCATCATTAGTTTTATATTAGCAGTTCCATCTAAACAATCGATATAACCATTAGCTCTATTGTTTTTTTTAAACGTGTCTACCTTTTTTTTGCGATGAAAATCCCACATACGTCCTGTTCCATAATAAGCAACAACAGGTAGAACTAGAGATGTATCACCACGCATGATTCTCTCTCGGTATAGTTTTGATATCACAATCATATTTTTGGCATCGATTATTGTTGTTTTTCCATTTTCCCCATTGAGTGAACGAGTCCATGTAACCACATCGTCACTTATTGATCCACTAGCAGTTATATCAATTGGATATTGTGGTTGTACATCGATACCACTCCCCATATTAAAATATTTATTATGTGCATCGGTCTTCTTAATCCCAGGATTTGCAATACTATCCATGGAATAAAGAAGCGTACCTATAGCAACTACTGCAGCTTCTAAAATCGATGTTTTGCCTGCACCATTCATACCAACGATGACATTTAAATTATCGTCAAATTCAATCATTCTATCTTCAAAACATCTGAAATTATGTAGCTCGAGTTTTTTTAATTTCATAATATCCTCCATTATTTAATCAACACATCGCTGAATACTTCATAATTATTCTTTGCACCATTAACAAAAATCATACTTATCAAATAATTGCCTAAGTGTTAATTTTCTTCTTAATACATGTAAATCTCTGTATCTTTTTCTGTATCTTTATTAGCTGTTTTGTCAACGCTATAAACCCTTCAATTTCATTATAAATTTATAATTTCTAATATCCATAATTTTTTGTTTCTTATGTCTATAAAAAAGTACCTCATTGACTATTCAAACAGTTTATAACAACAAATATATTATATCAAATATATACGACAAATCAAACACAATCATTCAACATCTTACAATTCCTCTCATTCGAAAATGATAATGTCTCAATGTATCAATATTGAAAATGTCCCAATGTAATTTAATAAAAGTATATAATATCTCCTTAAGGGAGGTCATTATGAGAAAGGTTGAATTAAGAATGAA
>NZ_JBSPFA010000023.1:0-54230 GCF_053848885.1 Amedibacillus sp. YH-ame10 | reverse complement strand
TTTTTTAAGCTCAATGAGCTGATTTCAACCTATATGACTCATATACAAGAAAAAAAGAGGTCGTAACCTCCTAGGCATCATCTGAATTTCCAAATGTGTCTATTTCGTTACAGCCTCTTTTTCAATAAAGTAACACAATTTTTAAGTGGGCTCATATACTAGAATGTATAAGAAAAAAAATAGGCTTATATAAGAAGGAGGATAAAGATGAGCAAACACTTAAAGGAAGTCTTTGCCAGCAGGTTTCAAGTGCATTTACTTGAAACTATTCAGCCTGAGCCATGTAATGTAAAGGGAACGATGGATATCATCGTGGAAGAAGTAAATGATGATGGAAGTCCATGGAAGAATCAGGCAAAGCGTTTTGTGAAAATTTGTCATTCACAAAATGAGTGTACACATGCAGAAATCAACATTGATGAACAAAGTGGTATCGGAAAGATGACGCTGAACAATATGGGGGCTATGCAATACCGTATTTCACAGGTGGATGAATGTGGTACCCAAATGATCAATGGGGATATGTATGAGGTTACCTATCGAGTAGACGATGAAGAGATGGAAAGTGATTATGCGACCGTGATGTTTGATGAACAACATTCACACCGCATGCTTCATATCATCAATCGAAGATTATCAAAAGCATATTTACAAATTAGTAAATCTTTGCGTGATCGTAGAGGAAATCCAAAGAAACCATGCGAGGATATGGAATTTTTAATTCGCATTACTAGAAGTGATTGTTATGAGAAATTTGTGAAGTTGAATGTTCATAATGGGTTTTGTGCATCTGTAGAAGATTTATGTGCAGGTGTATATCACATTGAGGAATTTGAATATTGTGATTATAGAGCGTTCTATCGTTTGAATGAACAAGAAGAAACAACGAGTACATTATTTGAATTGATGCCAGGTACAAATATTTTGCATATCTGTAATGAAGAGCGAATGGATACACAGCTGACCATTGAAAAATACGTTCGTAACAATTGTGGAGAATTAAATAAACCAAGTTGTTTTGAAGAGTTTCAAGTGTCTATTATATCCGATGAACATGATGAGTGTATCACACTTTGTGAAGAGAATGATTTCTGTGCCACATTGTATGGTTTAACTCCAGGATTTTATGATATCCAAGAAGTGAATTGTGATGGAAGTTTGTATGAGACTAGTTATATTGTTGGGGGATGTGATGAGAGCGAAGGGGCACAACTGCAACTTTGTGAAGGAAATTATGAAGAAGTATGGATTATCAATAGCAATATAGAACGCAATACTTGTTGTGATATGCAACCATCTGCTTTGCGCATTTGCAAGTTTATACGAGGATGTGATGGCAGAGTTTGTAGACCACAAGAAGATGCACAGTTTAAAGTTATGGTAAGAGGATGTGGCATGAATGAAGCCTTTTATCTAAATGCCAACAACAATTTCTGTATTGATCTAGCAAGTCTTTGTGTGGGGGAATATGAAGTATGTGAGATCAGTTGTGGGGAATACAATACGAGTTATAGTATCAATGGGGGAAGAGAGAAAACCAGTGCTTGTCTAAGATATGATAGAAGCGAGAACTTCTGTGTTTCCATTATCAATGAAGAACGTAATCGTGGTAGCATTTGTGTAAGTAAATATATTCGTAATGAATATGGCGATATGATGAAACCAGAAAAGGGACAATGCTTTCAAGTAAGTTTAAGTTCTTATTTCTGTAAACGTTGTTTTGAATTGAATGAGGATAATGACTTCTCTATGTGTTTCCATGATTTGCGTTTTGGAAGTTATGAAATACGAGAAGAGGAAACTTGCGAGTATGAAACAAGTTATCAGGTAGATTGTGAACGAGAACGACGTCATGCCAGATTTATGGTAGATGATTGTTGCGACCATGAAGTAAAGATTATCAATAGTATAACGCGTAATAACTGTGGCATTTTAAAGATAAGTAAATTTATTGAAACCGCAAGTAAAGAGTTGGTGAAACCTGCACGAGATGAAGAATTCGAAGTAGAAGTAGAGGGTCCATGTTTCTCTCAATGCTATGTCTTACGGGCTTCCAATAACTGGTGTATACAATTAGAAGGATTACAAGAAGGTGAATACCAAATCAGTGAATGTGGAAGTGCATGTTATGAAACTACGTATTTGGTAAACCGCGAAATCTGTAAAGAAGCATTTGTTTATATGGGGGACTGTAACCAAGATGTATGCATTATCAACCGTGCAATGCATAGTGGAAGTTTGACACTATCTGCCTGTGTTCGCAGATGTGATGGATGTATGGAAAAACCATCAAATGGTGCCTTCTTTGAAATCTTAGTAGAAGGAAGTGATGATTGTTTCAAAGTATGTTTGGATGCGTCAAATCAATGGTGTGCTGTATTGGATGAGTTGTGCGAAGGCAAATATCGCATCATTCAAAAGGATAATATGGGATATAAAGTAAGCTATATCGTACACGGACGAGAAGAAAGCTTTGGAAAGATCAAACTTGGTTCACAAGATGAAGAAGTTATGATTATCAATGAAGAAACAGCTTGTATGGGAAGTGTCATTGTTACAAAGTATATCATGGATGAACATGGTGATTTATGTACGCCTTGTCCACAAGATGAATTCCACTTTGAATTATCAGGAAGATGTTTCTGTCGTACGTATACGTTAAGAAATAGGAACGATTTCTGTATCTATTTTGATGATTTAGATGAGGGAGAATATGAAATACGGGAATTAGATGAAGGCTATGATGTGCAATATCGTATCAACAATTCTTGTGTAGAACATGCATGTTTTGTACTTGGAAGAGATGATATTCATGTAGATATTATAAATTCCATCAGTAGAGAAGGTATGGTACACATTGAAAAAAGAATTCGTAAAGGAAACGCACTTGTAAAACCTTCACCTGAGGATTGTTTCCAAATTTTATTAAAAGGGAAGAATACACACGAAGTTTATGAATTGAACTGTGATAATGATTTCCGTATTACCTTATGTGATTTATGTAAACAGCATTATGAAATCAAAGAACTTAATAGTGCTTGTAAAACATGTTATAACGTTGATGGAAATCTACAAAGCGATGGGTATTTCCTCTTTGATGGAGAACCAATCGATGTTACCATCATCAATGAAGAAATGTTGTTTGGATGTATGGAACTCAATAAAGTGATAGCAAGTGAAGATGGTAGACTAATCAAGCCGAATCGCTATGAATGTTTTGAAGTATTGGTAGAGAGTGATTGTTTCAAACAGAAGGTGGTCTTAAGTAAAGATAACGACTTCTGTGCTAGACTCTATGATTTACCACAAGGACATTATGAAGTAAAAGAATTGAACAACGATGGATATGTAAGTTATTTAATCAATGATTTACCATATGAATCTGCCTGTGTGGATGTATGTGAAGATGATGTATGCATTACCATTATCAACCATCCATGTGCACTTGGAAGCTTGCATTTCCAAGGTATGGTAGAAGAGCAAGGATGTTTAAAAGAACCACGTTGTGAAGATGAGTTTGTAATACAAGTAAGTGGTAAGAAGTGTTGTGAAGAACTAATCTTTAACAATAAAAATGAATTCCAACAAGAGTTGAGTAATTTGATACCAGATTCTTATATGTTGAAGGCAATCGGAAATGAAAATGTTCGCTTTGAAATGGAAGGGCAATGTTTTGATGATGAAGTTTGTATAGAACTTCGTGGGGAAGATGTTTGCGTCAATGTGATTGTACAAAAGAATTATGGGGTAGATATTACCATTCATAAATGTATGATGGATTGCCATGGAAACTTATTAGCACCAGAACATGATGCATGTTTTGAAGTACAATTGATACATGCAGAGAGTGTGAAGAACTATACTCTGAATTCTTATAATAACTTCACACAAATTGTAGAAAATTGTTTCCCTGGGAAATATGAAATTAAGGAATGTGGATGTGATACGATTACCCTTGTAGTAAACGACCAGTGTGCTCAAAATCATGGATCATTCGAAGTAGGAACACATGATGTACAAGTAACACTTATCAATACAATGAAGTCCAGTGCTTATTTGCATATTGAAACGAGAATACAAGATGGTCATGGTAGATTGATTAAACCACATCAAGATATGTGCTTTGAAATGGAAGTTAAAGGGGAACATTTCCACGAGAAGTTTATGATGAGTTGTCAAAACTCATGGCATGAAAAAGTATGGTTAGAAGAAGGTATGTATGAAGTTACACAGAAGGCAGATTGTGATTTTGATGATGTGTACTATCTTGTCAATGATCAAAAGATGAGAGAAGCCACACTTACCATTTGTGATGAAGATCAATACGTTACTGCCATCAATGAAGAATGCAGTGCAAGGGGAAGCATTGAAATTTGTAAATTGATACGAGATGAAGAGGGATGTTATTGTTATCCTGCACAAGATGAATCCTATTGGATAACAATACAAGGTGCCTGTGATACAACGCGTATTCTCTTGAATGCTGACAATCATTTCTACGCAAGCATTCGTTCACTAAAAGATGGATACTATGAAGTCATGGAAGAACAAGGAAGTGATCAAGTAGAGTATATCGTAAACAATGCCACACCTTCCTCTTCTGGAAGAGTTCATGTCGCGGGAAATGCAAATACAATCAATATCATCAATCCTATGAATCCTATGCCAAAGAATGGTAGCATTGACTTAATTAAATATATGGAAACATCCGATGGAATCTTTGTGAAACCACAAAGTGGAATGTATCGCATCCATGTATCCAAACCAGGTTATAATGAAATGTTCTATTTAAGCAAAGAGAATAGTTATCGTATGCGTATTGATGGTTTAGAAGATGGTCTTTATGTAGTAAATGAAGTGGATGTAGAAGGTGTTACGTATATTGTGAATGGAGGAAGTCAAGTTGATCGTGCCAGTGTACAAGTACGTAACAATGCCAATAAAGTAGAAGTTATAAATCCAGAGACGGTTTCAAAAACAGGAAGCATTACGTTAGCAAAATATATTCGCGAGAATAACCAATTGCGTCGTCCTACAGGAACTGCATCCTATGTCTTCCTTGTATCACGTCCTGGTTTTAATCAGCTCTATACCTTAGATGCTAGTAACCAGTGGATGCAAACCATCGAAGATCTTGAAGATGGTGACTATGTCATCAACGAAACAACCAACGAAGATAAAGTGACTTATATTGTCAACGGTGGTAGTGAAGTGGATCGTGCGGTTGTATCTGTAAGTGGAAATAGCAATACACTACAAATTATCAATACGCAAAAGCCATCAGGAAAAGGCAGTATTCATATCGAAAAATATGTACGAGTTGGTATGAAACTACGCCGTCCTACAGGGGATTATGAAGCAGAAATATTTATTAGTAAACCAGGGTATAATGAAAACTTCCTGTTAAATGAAAGCAATGGATGGATGGTAGATGTAAAGGATTTAGAAAGTGGACTGTATGTAATTGATGAAGTAGGAAACAATGATGTGGTTACCTATATCATCAATGGGGGAAGTGAAGTAAGCAATGGTGTGGTAAGTGTTGATAATGATGAAAATATGGTGATGATGATCAACACGATGAATGAAGATTCATCTTCCATCAAACTGAATAAATATGTACGTGATGGAAGTGGGGTATTACATTCACCTAGTGCAAATGAACAATTTCAAGTAGAAGTGAGTGGACAGGATGGTTATCGAAGTGTGGTAGTCTTGAATGCTTCCAATGGATGGAGTTCTACATTGAAGAACCTAAGCAATGGGTATTACACCGTAAAAGAAATGAGCAATCTAGGATACTCTGTAAGCTATATTGTAGATAACGGGTTAGAAACAAACAATGCAAGTATCTATCTACAAGACAATGCACACACGGTGAATATTATCAATTCTTCTGGGGAAATGATGGGAAGACTTGAAATTACAAAATTGATTAAGAATGCGGATGGTACACTCATTATGCCTGCAGATGGGGATATCTACTTTGTGGAAGTATCCAATGAATCGACCATAAGAAAAATACAACTTGATTCAGGAAACATGTTTACAAGTGTATTACAAGATCTTCCTGAAGGGCAATATCGCGTGTTAGAAATTGCGAACTTATCGTATTTAACCACATATCGTGTCAATGGAGGGCCAGAAGCAACCAGTGCTACCGTTATGATGGCGAGTGGAATTAACAACCAAGTAGAAGTCATCAATGAATTGCGTGGAAATCGTAATACCATTGAAGTCTTTAAATATATGTTAGATAACGATGGGAATTATTTACCACCTGTTGCGCCTGACACGTATCAATTTTCCATTACTGGTATTAACAATGAGGTAAATGAAACCTATGATTTGAATGTGGATAACAGTTGGCATCAAAGTCTTCGAACCCTGCCAAGTGGAACGTATCAAGTGAAAGAGTTAGGTACTTCACCATTTCCAGTAAAATATTTAATCAATAGTGCAGACTTAAAAGAAGAGGCAATCTTCAATGCGGCACCTGGTTCTACAACGGTTATCGGTATCATCAATTTAACATCCGATAATACTGGACAGGGAACGATGGTTATTACAAAGCGCATCCGTGAAATCAATGGAGCGTTGAATGTGCCAATGGATGGAGAAATCTTCACGGTTACGGTAAATGGACAAAATACAACGCAAATTGTGACCTTAGAACCAGAGAATAATTATACGTTTACGCTTTCTGATATCGCATTCGGTGTGTATACGGTAGAAGAAGTAGGAGCGGATTATAATGTCACGTATAGAGTAAATGAAGGACAAGTTACTTCAACAGGTGTTGTGAATGTGGATAGCAGTGCGATGAATGTGGTACTCGTTATCAATTCACGAACGGATGATGTAAGTGATACGAGCAATGTGATGAAGCGACAAGACAGTGTTGTACGTGTTGTCATAGAGTAAAAGAAGTTGGGGGAATGATGGGGAAGATAAAAGACGAAGTGCGCGCTTCGTCTTTTTCTTATGTGTGGATGTAGGAAAAGTGGTATTTTATAGATAAATCGGTATGAAAACACAGTTTTATTTACATTTTTTGTCATTTTGTTTCAAAATTTGTAAATATTTGAGACATATTTTCACATATCAAAAACAAACCGAAATAAATTGCTTTTATTTCTAAAAAAAACATCGAAATCGCTAGTAAAATAAAGTGATTCGTTTTATAATGGTTAGGTATCAGTTATTCAAGGAGGAAAACAAATGACTAAGAAATTTATGTCAATGGACGGTAATACTGCTGCTGCACATTGCGCTTACGCGTTTACCGAACTATCTGCGATTTACCCAATCACTCCATCTTCACCTATGGCTGAAGTTGTGGATCAATGGGCAACACAGGGTCGCAAAAATATTTTCGAAAGCGTTGTAAAAGTAGCTGAACTTCAATCTGAAGGTGGAGCTGCTGGTGCCGTACACGGTGCTTTACAAGCAGGAACATTAGCAACAACATTTACAGCATCTCAGGGTCTACTTCTAATGATTCCTAACATTTACAAAATGGTTGGGGAATGTTTACCAGGAGTTATCCATGTAGCTGCTCGTGCATTGGCATCAAGAGCATTGAATATCTTTGGTGACCATGAAGACGTTTATGCTTGTCGTCAGACAGGTGCTTGTATGTTAGCATCTCACTCTGTACAAGAAGCTATGGACTTAGCTGGAGTTGCACATTTAGCTGCAATCAAAGGTTCTGTACCATTCTTGCATTTCTTCGACGGATTCCGTACTTCTCATGAAGTTAGTAAAATCGAAGTGTTGGATACAGAAGTATTCAAAGGTTTAATCGACAAGGATGCATTAGCAAGTTTCCGCAAAAATGCATTAAATCCTCACACAAACCCAGTTACTCGTGGTGGTGCTGAAAATGACGATATCTTCTTCCAAGGTGTAGAAGCTCGTAACACTCACTTCGATGCAATTCCTGATATCGTTGCAGGTTATATGAGCGAAATCAGCAAAGTTACAGGGCGTGACTATGCTCCATTTACTTATTATGGTGCTGCAGATGCAGATCGTATTATCGTTGCTATGGGTTCTGTTACAGAAGCTGCAAAAGAATTGATCGATGCATTATGCGCTGCTGGAGAAAAAGTTGGTATGATCAAAGTTCACTTATACCGTCCTTTCTCTGTTAAATACTTAAATGCTGTACTTCCTAAGACAGTTAAGAAAATTGCTGTATTAGACCGTACAAAAGAATGCGGTGCAATGGGTGAACCATTATACTTAGATATCTTATCTGCATTAAAAGATACAGACATCGAAATTATTGGTGGACGCTATGGTTTAGGATCAAAAGATACACAACCATACCACATCAAAGGCGTATTTGATGAATTAAAGAAAGACGTTATGAAAAACTCTTTCACTATCGGAATTAACGATGACGTTACAAACACTAGTTTAGAGGCTGATAAATCATTTACTATCGATACTGACTATACTAGCTGCTTGTTCTGGGGTCTTGGATCTGATGGTACCGTATCTGCAAACAAGTCAACTGTAAAAATCATCGGTGATAATACAGATCAATATGCACAAGCTTACTTTGCATATGACTCTAAAAAAGCTGGTGGGGTTACACGTAGTCACTTACGTTTTGGAAACTCTCCAATCCGTTCAACTTACTACATTGACAACGCAGACTTCATTTCATGTTCATTAGATGCTTACATCTTCAAATATGACATGGTGAAAAACATTAAAGAAGGTGGTGTCTTCTTATTGAATACTACATTCTCTAAAGAAGAAATCATTGAACATATGCCTAACCGTATGAAAGCACAGTTAGCACAAAAGCACGCGAAATTCTATATCATCAATGCGACAAGCATTGCACAAAGTATTGGTATGGGTCGTCGTACAAATACAATTCTTCAGTCTGCATTCTTCGCACTTAACGAACAGATCATGCCTTATGCATCTGCAGTTGAGTTGATGAAAGCTGCTGCTAAGAAATCTTATAGCAAAAAAGGTGATGCTGTTGTTGAATTAAACTACAAAGCAATCGATGCTGGTAAAGCTGGTATTGAAGAAATTGCAGTGGATGCAGCTTGGGCTAATCTTCCATTTGATTCAACTCGTAAACTTACAGGTGATGAATACTTCGATAACCATGTTGCAGTAATTAATAGCCTTGAAGGATATGATATGCCAGTATCTGCATTTACAGGAGATTTCTTATTAGATGGATCTATCCGTAACAATGTAGCATTCGAAGAAAAACGTACAATCGCTGTTCAGGTACCAACTTGGCATCCAGAAAACTGTATCCAATGTGGAATCTGTAGCTTCGTTTGTCCTCATGCAACTATTCGTCCATTCTTATTGAATGATGAAGAAATTGCTAACGCTCCTATGGCATTCGATACATTACCTGCAATGGGTAAAGGTGTTGAAAACATGAAATATCGTATTCAAGTTTCTCCTGCAAACTGTGTAGGTTGTGGACTATGTACGGTAGAGTGTCCAGGAAAAGCTGGAAACAAAGCACTTGAAATGGTAGATATCAATGAAAAACTTGATGAAGAACCATTAGCAACTTATTTATACAAACAAACAGATTACAAATCTGAATTCTTCCCAGTAGATACTGTTAAGGGTTCTCAGTTCTTAATGCCTTATTTTGAAGTAAGTGGAGCTTGTCCAGGATGTGGAGAAACACCTTACTACAAATTGGTATCTCAGTTATTTGGTAGAGACTTATTAATTGCCAATGCTACTGGATGTTCTATGATTTACTGTTCTTCTACTCCTTCTACTCCATTTGTTAATGATGCAAACGGTGAAGGTGTTGCTTGGGCAAACTCTTTATTCGAAGACAATGCTGAATTCGGATATGGTATGGCATTAGCTCAAAACTACAAAGAAGCTAGAATCCTCAAAACAATGGAAGACAACATGGACAATGTTGATGCAGCTTTAAAAGATGCATTTGCTAAATATGTTGAAATTCACGGAGATCGTGAAGCTGAAAGAGAAATTGCTCCAACGATTAAAGAACTTGCAGCTAAATCTGATATCGAAATGGTAAAAGAATTATCTGAAGTTGACTTAGTAAGCAAATCTGTTTGGATTGTTGGTGGAGATGGATGGGCATATGACATCGGTTACGGTGGACTTGACCACGTTCTTGCTAACAACTTGAATGTAAACGTATTAGTACTTGATACTGAAGTTTACTCTAACACAGGTGGACAGTCTTCTAAATCAAGCCAGGCTGCTTCTATCGCTAAGTTCGCTGCTGGTGGTAAAACAACAGCTAAGAAAGACTTAGGACAGATCGCTATGGCATATGGTCATGTTTATGTAGCTCAGATTTCTATGGGTGCTAACAAAGCTCAGACTTTAAAAGCAATCAAAGAAGCTGAAAGCTATGAAGGACCATCATTGATCTTAGCTTACTCTCCATGTGCTGAACATGGTATTAAGGGAGGTCTTGCTAACCACCAAAGAACACAAGCGAAAGCTGTTGAATGTGGTTACTTAGACTTATACCGTTTCGATCCAAGAAACGAAAAACCTCTAACAATCGACTCAAAAGAACCAGACTTCGAAAAGATGATCGACTTCATGATGAGCGAAACTCGTTACAGCCAATTACCTAAATTAAAAGGTGAAACTGCATACGAAATGTTCGAGAAAACTAAGAAAGATGCTATGAAACGTCATAGAAGATTAATCGCACTTTCTAAAGAAGAAGCTTAATAAACGTTAAGGACTGAGAAATCAGTCCTTTTTGTTTACTTTATTACGCTATAAAATTGTTACCATTTGTTAAGAAATGCACGCATATGAAATAGATTTTGATATAATAGAAACACGTTATAGAAGAGGAGGAACAAAGTGAAAACAAAAGGAAAGAAAAGAGTTTCTCCCTTACTAAAAGTATTACTATCTATAGAAGTGATTTGTATTGTTCTTTTGATAACATTGTGTGGGTTCAAAGATCGAATTCCATTACTTGCGGATATGTTTGATGAAGAAGTGGTGGATGTAGTGTTGGATGCAGGACATGGTGGGTTTGATAGTGGATGTGTTTCTGGTGATTTATATGAAAAAGATATCAACTTGCAAGTTACTCTTCAAATAGGAAAACAATTAGAATCTGCTGGATATAAAGTGTCTTATACACGCGATAGTGATAATGTTGATTGGGCAGATGAAGAGATGGGAGATTTACGATATCGAACAAAAGTTTCCAACAATAGTGGAGCGAAGCTCTTTGTGTCCATTCATGTGAATTCAGAAGAAGTAGATTATGGCTCTTATGGATATGAGGTATGGGGACAATTTGATAAAGCAGAGGTAGAAAGATTAGGAACGAATATCTTAGATAGTGTAGATACACTTGGATATTCACTTAATCGTGGAATGAAAGATCAAGATGTTTCTCCATTGCATGTGCTACAAAATAATCAAGTACCTGCTGTATTATTTGAGTTAGGGTTTATCAATAGTGATATAGATCAACGTCACTTAATTGAAGGTTATAGCCAAACACAGATGTCAAATAAGATTGCGGAAGGTATTAAAAAAACGTTGGATGAAATAAAAAAAGAAGAAGAATTAAAAGAAAAAGAAAAATCTTAATTTACAAAATAGGATTTTTCTGTTAAACTTAGAGTCAATAAGGGAGTAGTCAGCACGATATTGTGCGAATATGGTCAACAATCCCGAATATTATTATTCTGGCCTAATTCTTAAATGACGAGACTTATAAAAAGGTAGTGCTTTTTATATAGTCTCGTTTTTATTTTGTTAAAGTGGTAAGACTAGTAAATGCACAGTAAAGAAAAGTGAGGATCTTATATGAAACAAAATTATCAAAAAGAAACGTCAGAAATACTCAATGAGTTAAATACTACGTTAGAAGGACTTAGTAGTAGTGAAGTTGAAAAACGAAGAGAACAATATGGAAGAAACGTATTAGAGGAATCAAAACCAGTTTCTCCACTTGTTGTATTTTTAACGCAGTTTAAAGATTTATTGGTAATCATTTTGATTATTGCGGCGATTATCTCAATGGTAAGTGGAGAAGTAGAAAGCACTATTGTTATCCTTGCGGTTATCACGATGAATGCAATTTTAGGAACTGTACAAACCATTAAAGCACAGAAATCTTTGGATTCCTTAAAGCAATTATCCACTCCTCATACACGTGTAATTCGTGATGGTGGAGTTATGGAAGTAAGCAGTAGTGAGTTGATGGTTGGGGACATCATGTTGTTAGAGGCTGGAGATGTTGTAGGTGCGGATGGACGTATCTTAGATAGCTTCTCTTTACAAGTGAATGAAAGTGCCTTAACCGGAGAAGTAGAAAGTGTTGATAAACAAATTGAAGTGATCGAAGAAGAAAGTGGTATCGGCGATCAGAAAAATATGGTATTTTCAAGTGGATTGGTAACTTATGGACGTGGTAAAGTAGTAATTACTTCTATTGGTATGAATACTGAAATTGGTAAAATTGCGACACTTATGAATACCACAAAAGAACGTAAGACTCCACTTCAAAGAACCCTTGATGATTTTAGTAAGAAGTTAAGTGTTGCGATTATTGCCATTTGTATCCTTGTATTTGGTTTAAATATAATGCAAGGGAATAATGTCTTAGATGCAATGATGTTTGCGGTAGCGTTAGCGGTAGCGGCAATTCCAGAAGCACTTGCTAGTATCGTTACCATTGTACTTGCAATGGGTACTTCTCAAATGGCTAAAGAAAATGCCATTATTAAGAATATCAATTCCGTAGAAAGCTTAGGTTGTGTTAGTGTTATATGTAGTGATAAAACAGGCACCTTAACACAAAATAAGATGACCGCAATCAATGTATATCGCAATGAAGAATTGATTGATGCGAAAACGATGAATGAGGCAATGCCACTAGATCGTATGATGATGTTAGGCTTTGGTTTATGTACCGATGCACAAACAACAGAAACCCAAAGAATTGGAGATCCAACAGAGTTAGCACTTGTGGATCTACTTGCAGTATATAATATTGATGAATTGAAATTGCGTGAGAAATATGCACGTATTGATGAAAATCCATTTGATTCACAACGTAAGTTAATGTCTACTTTGCATAAGATTGATGGAAATTTAACACTTATGTTAAAAGGGGCATGTGATGAAATTTTACGCAAAGCAACACATATTCAAATGAGTGATGGAATTCGTGAGATAAAGGAAGACGATCGTAAGAAAATCTTAGATAAAAATACGGAGTTTGCACAACATGGATTGCGTGTTCTAGGATTTGCATATCGCCATGTCAATGATGAAAAAATCACATTAGAAGATGAGGATCAATTAACCTTCCTTGGATTGATTTCCTTAATGGACCCACCACGTGAAGAAAGTAAAGTAGCAGTTGAAAACTGTCTACGTGCAGGAATTACTCCAGTGATGATTACTGGAGACCATAAAGTAACCGCAAAAAGTATTGCGACATCTCTAGGAATCTATAAAGATGGAGATGAATGTGTAGATGGAAGAGAATTAGACGCAATGAGTGAAGAAGAACTAGTGCAGCGTTTGAAACATATCACAGTGTATGCACGTGTGGCTCCTGAACATAAAATACGTATCGTAAACGCATGGCAAAAAGAAGGCAATATCGCCGCGATGACAGGAGATGGGGTAAATGATGCTCCTGCCTTGAAACAAGCGGATATTGGTATTGCAATGGGTATTACAGGGACGGAAGTTAGTAAAGACGCCGCAAGTATGATTCTAACCGATGATAACTTTGCGACCATTGTAAAAGCAGTAGCTACTGGACGTAATATTTATGCGAATATAAAAAATAGTATTATCTATTTATTATCTGGTAACTTATCTGGAATCATCTGTGTTCTAGCAGCTTCTCTATTAGGTCTAAAAGTACCATTCCTTCCAGTACATTTATTATTTATCAATCTAGTTACCGATTCTTTACCAGCGATTGCGATTGGTATGGAACATTCTACAAAGGATATATTAAAAGAAAAACCAAGAGATCCAAAAGAAGGAATCTTAACCAAAGATACGATGCAACAATTAGGATTCCAAGGTGTCTTGATTGCAATAGCAACTATGATTTCTTACT
The DNA here is from genome assembly GCF_053848885.1 of Amedibacillus sp. YH-ame10. NCBI lineage: Bacteria > Bacillati > Bacillota > Erysipelotrichia > Erysipelotrichales > Erysipelotrichaceae > Amedibacillus > Amedibacillus sp. YH-ame10. Next base: position 40,120 of record NZ_JBSPFA010000023.1, on the reverse strand, counting down.
TCTTAGGATTACAAGTAAGCTGGGAAATCGCAACTACGATGGCATTCTCAACATTGTGTTTAGCTAGATTATTCCATGGCTTTAACTGTCGTAGTAAAGGTTCTTTATACCGTATTGGATTCTTCTCTAATAAGTATTCCATTATGGCATTCTGTATAGGATTTATATTCTTAACATGTATTCTTATGATTCCTGCATTACATTCTTTATTCTCTGTAACAACAATCACATTAGAACAATTGTTAATGATCTATGGTTTAGCATTTGCACCAACGTTCATTATTCAATCTGTAAAAATGTTGAAACATATGTAAAAGAAAAGGCATCGTCATTGTGGCGATGCCTTTCTAGTTCAAATACTTTCGAATGAACGTATGTTGAAATAATTTTTTCCAATTTGTATGATACGTAATTGGATATAGTACAAGGGTTAATAGGATGCCTGCGACAACATCGATAATTGAATGCTGTTTTAAAAACATCGTAGATAAGATGATCAAAATGGAAAGGATGGAAGTAGAGCCCTTAATTAGTAGAGGATGTTTAAAGTTTTTATAACGTAATACGGATAGATGAATGGCCAATGTGGTAGAAACATGAATGGATGGACATACATTGGTAGGGGAATCAAATCCCTGTAACATAGATACTATGTTTGCAAATACATTATCTGGATAATGATCCACTCGCAAATCTAATCCATTTGGAAGGATTGTATAAATCAATAAACAAATACTCATTCCTGTAAACATGAAGAAACAAAGATTTTGAAATTCTTTATGATCTTTCAACATATAATATCCTTGCGATACTGCCAATAAGGGAAACCAAAGGGCGTAGGGGATAATAAAGATTTCTAAGAATGGGATATGCGCATCGATCGGTGAATATAAAATATATTTAGCGACGACAATTCTCTCCAATAAAAAGAAATAGATGAGATAGAAAATCCAATACCCTAACAGCCTACAGTGTGGGTGTTCTTTGATCCATTTCATTGTATTTTTTATCATATATGCCCTCCTTTTTTCAGTTTATTATAACGCGAATAGTAAAAATTTAAAACCTTTTTTAATCGATTATTTATGGAAACACTTACATTGTATGGAAGGTTTACTTTTTACTAATATGCGCCTATAATTAAAAAAATGGAGGAATCAATATGCCAAAGATAGGAAAGCGTATATTAAAATCATCACTTGCTGTATTTTTATGCTTTGTCATCTATTTGTTGCGTGGGGAACAAGGCATTGTTTTTTATTCCTGTATAGCAGCCGTTCTCTGTGTCCAACAAAGTACATCCAATACCATTAAAGTGGCTCGTAATCGAGTAGAAGGAACCCTGATTGGGGGATTTATAGGAATGCTTGTCCTAGCTTTTGAGAAAGCATATATCCCACATGATTTCATATTCATACAATATGCTTTAATTGCATTTATGATCATACCTATTATTTATATTACAGTGTTATGGAAGAAAACGAATGCTTCTTATATATCTTGCGTTGTATTTATGAGTATTTGTGTTTCTCATGCAATGGATGTGAACCCATATTTATTTGCATTAGATCGTATCATGGATACGTTGATTGGAATCTTTGTGGCACTCCTTATAAACTGTGTACATATTCCTTATGGGAAACAAAAAGATAGTTTGATGGTTGTGGACTTTGCATTATTGGAAAAGGAAGAGGGGATTTCTTCCTATCATAAAATAAAATGGAATCAGTTTATGGAACGAGGTGCATCTTTGGCGATATTTAGTAAAGAAACACCTGGAAGTATATTATCTAGCATGCAAGGGATGCATATGCAAAATCCATTACTCATTCTAAATGGGGCAGCACTTTATAACATCCAACAACAAAGTTATCATTGTTATAGAACTTTTGAAGAGAGTTCATATGAATCTATGGTTCATGAGTTAAAGAAGCACGGAGATGTCTTTGTATATTGTGTAGTCCATAATGTCATGCATATCTATTATGAACATCTACATGCTTTAGAAGAAACCTTTTACGAACAAGCACGTAAACAACCATATGAAAACTATGTATATGGAAACAAACCTAAAGAAGTAGAAGTACTTGCACTTATGATTATAAAAGGTAAAGATCAAAAGAAAGAACTTCAAGAACTTATCGATAAACCATATGATGATGTACATATGTACATCAATGAAAAGCGTGATTATGTACAATTGTTTGTCACCAAAGTACCAGATTATACAAAGCTTAAACAAGAACTACAAAGAACAAGCAATCGTCATGTGCTCCATCTTGTACACCATCAACATGAATCTCAGCTTCAAACACTATGTGATATTAATCATGTCCAACAACCAAAGGATGTTATGCGACAACTTCATAAACTCTTGCATACGACATCACATAATAAAAATTCTCTACAATAGTAGGGAATTTTTATATATTGTTTTTCACTTCTACACAGAAACGATATGCATTTTCTGGGTATAAACGTATTTTCTTACCATCCTTACAAATGATACATATTTTATCTTTTGAATACCCAATGTTGAAAGTATCCTGTTGTACTATATCTTTGATATCATCATACTTAATGATACCACCTTTTTTCCCCCATAGTGCCTTATGGTATACAATCCCTTCTTCATTCAGAATATACACGTTATTAGGATTTTGGAATCCGTAAATATAAATATTATAAAGAAGAAGAATCGCACCAGCTACAATACCAAATTTAAAATAAAATTCATAAGAAATCGGTAAAAAATTTAAGACGATTGCGAATACGATGATATTATTTACCATCAATTTCCGGGAGGTGAAATGAAGTTCTCCTTCATTGATCTCTTTTTCTATATTCTTTCTACCATTTTGATATGCTTTATTGGCTCCTGCATACACAAGTAGGAACAAGATTGGTAATGATAAGAAAACAATTAAATATACGTAGAAATGTTTTGTGATATTACACAAATCCAATATAATCCAAATACTATGAAAAAATATAAACGGGGTAAATGCAAATGCTGGAATCAATAATACTTCAAAGTTAGAATCAAAACCCACCACACTTCGATAACAAACGCGAAGTGTATAATAGTAGGTAATCGCCCCTAACACACACATAGCTATAGATAAATATGGAATACTTACTTTTTCCTCAGCCATTTCCATATACCCATACGATATCATGAGTACCATAAATCCTAAAATGACGGATTTAGCGAGCTCTAAATACATATCCTTTAAGGTATCCATCTGCCGTTCATCTAATGGCAAGATACCTTTTGTTTTACTATACTTCCTTAAATCGGCAAAAAGTGATACTTTCATTATAATTCCTCCTTCTCATATGCTTCATCCCAAAATAAATCGTCTAGGCGTTTATGTAGCGCAATACAAATATTGATACATAATTTAATAGAGGGATTATAACGACCAGCTTCGATGAGTCCGATAGTCTGTCTAGTGGCACCTACTTTTTCTGCAAGTTCCTCTTGAGACATATCAAGTTCCATACGAGCTATCTTGATTTTTATGTTTTTCATAGGTCCACTCCTTACCTATATTATAATGGAGGCAACCCTATAAAGCAATACAAATTGCAATATATATGTGATAAATGTAAAGTATATATTGCATTTAAAAGGAGAGTGTACTATAATGAGGACATCTAAGGAGGAATGATGTATGAATCTTGAAGTCAAGGGATTAAAGAAAAGTTTTGAAGATAACGAAGTACTTCATGGAATCTCTTTTTCAATATCCAGTGGAAAAGCATTAGGATTATTAGGGAGAAACGGTGCAGGTAAAACAACAACCATTCGTATCTTAATGGATGTATTTAAAGCAAACGAAGGAACAATCACAATGGATGGAAAACCTTTCAAAGCTTTAGATTATAAGATTGGATATTTACCAGAAGAAAGAGGTTTATATCCTAAGAAGCGTGTGGATGAACAATTGTTGTATCTAGCTGCACTTAGAGGGATGAATAAAGCAGAGGCAAAAATCAACTTAAAGAAATGGTTAAGCCGTTTAGAAATCAGCGAATATGAAACAAGAAAGTTAGATACCTTATCGAAGGGAAACCAACAAAAAGTACAACTTGCACAAACATTGATGTGTGATCCAGATATCGTGATTCTTGATGAACCATTTAGTGGTCTTGACCCAGTCAATTCACAGGTGTTAAAAGAAGTAGTACAAGAATTGATTAAGGAAGGGAAATTGGTTATCTTCTCATCTCATCAAATGAATTATGTAGAAGAGTTTTGTGAAAGCATCGTTATTGTACACCGTGGAAATGTTGTGGTAAATGGAGAGCTGAAACAAATCAAAAAAGAGTTTGGAAACGATCGGTTAGTGATTAGCTCTTTGAATCATAGTGTTACAGAACTAAAAAAATTATGTAGTGAGGAACTATCTAACTTAATCAAAGAAAGTGAAGTAAAAGATGAGACACTTATCATTGCTTTACAAAAAGATGTCAAGAAACAAGATGTATTATCCGCATTGATGAAGAAAGATGTTGATATTGAAAAGTTTATGGTATATGAACCTTCTCTTACCGATATCTTTGTTGCAAAGGCAGGTGATGAAGCATGAAACGATTTTTAAATGTATTTAAATTTGAGTTTTCAGGATTTATTAAGGGAAAATGGTATCGTGTTTCTACAATTTTGATTTGTGCAATTGTAATGATTGTCATGTTTGCGCCTCGCTTCTTGGATATAGGGGGTTCTGAGGAAGGTGGAAACAATGTTTCACAAACTACAGGAAAAATTGGATTATATGATCCAAGTGGTTTGTTTAGCGATGAAACAATGTTAAAAAATGCATTTCCAAAGGCAACGATTACTAAGCCTGCTTCTATAGAAGATATGAAAAAAGATATCAAGGATGGAGATTTACAATCAGGTATCTATATCAAAGAAAATGGTGCGTACGAATATTTAATTTTAGACTCTTCTATGAGTGACAATACAGGGTATATCGTAGAGTCAATCATGAACACACAATATAAAATAAAGATGTTAAGTGATATGGGTCTTACACCTGAGCAAGCTTTACAAAGCGCTACCTCATCTGTAAAAGGAGAAACGGTCATCCTTGGTAAAGATGGTGTAAAAAATTATATGTATACGTATATTTTAATCTTTGCGTTATACTTTGTTATCATGTTCTATGGTCAATTGACCGCAACAAATGTCGCAAGTGAAAAGGGAAATCGTTCTATGGAGATACTGGTAACGAGTACCTCTACCAATGCCCTAATTTTTGGAAAAGTGTTTGCAGGAGCAGTAGCAAGTATCTTACAAGTAACCTTAATGTTAGGTGTTAGTGTTCTAGCGTATCAAGCAAATGCTGAAATATGGAATCATTCACTCGATTTCTTATTCAACATCCCAGTAAATGTGTTGCTTGCATTCTCCGTATTTGGAACCTTTGGTTATCTCTTCTATTCCTTTATCTTTGGAGCATTAGGTTCTATGGTTTCCAAGGTAGAAGATGTATCTGCAGCAATTGCTCCGATTCTGATGCTTTTTATTGCTGCATTCTTCCTAACTTTCTTCTCCGTTATGATGAACCCAGGAACGCTTCTATCAACTGTTGTTTCTTATTTGCCATTTACATCTTGTATGGCAATGTTCGCAAGAGTTGCGATGGGTAGTGTAGAAGTATGGGAGATTGTAGTATCTGCTGCAATTCTAATCGCATCAACATTCTTGATGGGATATTTAGGGGCGAAACTATATCGTCATGGTACCTTGTCTTATGGAAACAGCTTCAAATTTAAACAAGTTCTTAAATTGCTAAAACATAAAAACTAATACAGACGCTCTTCGGAGCGTTTTCTTTTGTCAAATTATGGTATGGGAGAATGGTTTACGATATAATAGGGATGTATAGTGAGGTAAACATATGGGAATATTTGATATATTTAAGAAACAAAAGCAAACACCTGTTGTGGAAATAAAGAAAGAAGAAACAACATTGTAAAAAGCAATAAACGTAAAACGATTCCAAATGATATAAAAGAATTGTTAGAACAAGGAAATGAAGAAGAAGTAAAAAAACGTATGGCGAAGTGCCAAGTGAACGCTTATGATACCTTTACAAAAAATACGATTCTATCGTATCCTAGTCTAAGTGACGACTTGGTGTGTTATTTTGTATTGGAGCAGGGCTATGATATCAATTATGTTGATCGATGGGAAAAGACACCTCTTCATTATCAAGCAACGATGGAACATAGCAATCTTTTGTTGTTTGTGGAATTGGGAGCCAATCCTCATGCATTAGATTATGAAGGATGTGGTCCACTTCATTATGCTGCAATGTATCAACAATTACAGCATATAAAAGAACTTATTGCATTAGGTGCAGATGTGAATTTAAAAGGAAAAACATTTCATAATACTCCTTTAGAAGAGGTACTGTCTAGAATGTGTCTTTATAATAGTGAACAAGCGATTGCTTGTATTCATTATTTGTTGGATCATGGGGCATGTATGACACAAGCAATGAAAGATATAGTGAAGCGCAATGGAGAAGACTTTGAATTTCATGTAGATGAAACAAATGAATTTTATGTGGAGATGAAGCAAACTTTATCTAAATTATATGAAATCTTTGATGTAGAACCTGTTGCCCCTCGTGTCTTGCATGATGGAATAGCAGATATCAAAGTATCTTCAACGAAATGGCAATCCCAATATCAAGAATTATGGCAATTGTTAGTTCCTAGTAGTGGACATGCGAGTACCATTCAAGGAGAAGTAATTCGTATTTCAGGTAAAGTGTCTTATGAAATATTAGATAATGGCGCTAGCAATTGGGATAAAAACTATAAAATGATGATACAATCAATGCCTTCCTATCTTGCGCAAGGCACTCCTTTGAAAGAAGAGGAGGAAGAAGAACTCACTGTATTACTAAAAACGATCGAAAAGAAACAGGGAGAAGAAAGCCAATTTCGTCGTTTTAGTGAGCTTATGGTCAAGTGGGTGTTATCAAATCCTAAACCACTACCACTAGAAAATACGAATTATAAGCGATAACGATAATTTACGCTACCCTAAAGTACGATATTATTATATAATATTAACTATGTGAAAGAGAGGAAGTGCTTCATGGAATTTATTACGACACCTTATACAATCGAGGATATTACAAAACTACATGAAGTAGCTGACGCTCTTGTTATTGCGACTCCATTCTTTTCTGTACGAGGAGCTGCATATTTTGATGTAGAGGAACTTGGTCTCATTCGTAAGTTGAGTGCTGAGAAATCTATGAACATGTATGTACTTGTAAATCGTTTCTTTATGGAAGATGAACTGGAATTATTAAGAGAGCATCTAGCCTATTTAAAAGAGTTGGATGTAGATGGTATCTATTATGGAGATGAGGGTGTTCTTTACGAGGCAAAGAAACTTCATATGGAACATAAACTGATATACAATCCAGATACACTCATTACCAATAAAGAAGATGTGCAATATTATCTTGATGAAGGTATTTCTATGGTAACCATATCCAAAGAAATTACATTACATGAAATATGCGAAATTGCGAGAAATGTAAAAGGAAACTGTGAAGTGATCATTCATGGAAGATTGAATATGATGCATAGCAAACGTCATTTATTGTCGAATTATCTCGATTTCCTTGGAAAGAGCGAAGACATTAAAGATAAACACGATTTATATATTATGGAAGAAACAAGAGATGAACATATGCCAATCATAGAAGATGATTTAGGTACGCATGTATTTACTGGATTTACACTTTCTTCCTTTGATGAAATAAAGGATTTAAGTGAAGCAGGGATACAACATGTGCGAATTGATGGAATCTTTCATGATATCGATTATGTATGTGAAATGATAGGATATTACAAAGAGATTTTAAATGGAACAAGAAATGGAAGAAAAACATATGAAGAAATGCGTGAGAAGTATCCAGAAGATCACATGACGCATGGCTTCTATTATACAAAGACAAGTAAAGTAAAGTAGGTGAACATATGAAGAAAATTGAATTACTAGCACCAGCTGGAGATTTAGAACGTTTAAAGATTGCGGTTTTATATGGTGCAGATGCAGTGTATTTGGGTGGTAAACAATTTTCTTTGCGTTCTCGTGCAAGTAACTTTGATATCCCAGATATTGAAGAAGGGGTAAAGTTTGCGAAAGCACATGGTGCCCATGTGCATGTAACTGTAAATATGTTGCCACATGAAGAAGATTTGAACGGGTTAAAAGAATATTTGATGGAACTGGAAAGAGTGGGTGTTACGGCAATCATTGCCGCATCGCCTTATATTGCAACAACCGCAAAAAAATACGCACCGAAATTAGAAGTGCATGTAAGTACACAACATTCTTCTACCAATTCTTCTTGTGCGAAGTATTGGAAAGAAAAAGGAATGGATCGAGTGGTACTTGCAAGAGAGTGTACCTTAGAAGAAATTCAAGCAACTGCTAAACATACGGATATTCCTCTTGAAGTATTTATTCATGGAGGTATGTGTATCTCTTATTCTGGAAGATGTGTGTTATCCAACAACATGACAGGAAGAGATGCGAATCGCGGAGGGTGTGCACAGAGTTGTCGTTGGAAGTATCGTTTATATGAGGGAGAACGTCAATTGCATGATGATCAAGATTTGTTCTCCATGTCTAGTAAGGATATGATGGCTGCGAAGTATATTCCTGATTTGATAGAGGCAAACATTGCGTCTTTAAAGATTGAAGGCCGTATGAAAAGTTCCTATTATATAGCGACACTAATCAAAACATATCGTACCTTGATTGATGAAATTTATGAAAAGGGGCGATTGAGTGATAAGCGTATGCAGTGGTATTATAATGAACTGGCAAAGGCAGAAAATCGACCCACTGGGGTTGGATTCTATGAAGGATTGCCTAAGCCAACAGGAAACTTGTATGGTGTCAATGGCGCAGGTGTTACGCAAGAATTCATTGCCTATGTTGTGGATTATGAGGAAGAAAGTGGAATGGCTACTTTAGAAGTTAGAAACAATTTCAAGCCTTTTATTGAAGCGGAAGTATTTGGACCAAGTATCACAACCACGGCATTCACCTTCGATAAAATCTATGATCAAGAAGGAAACGAAATGGATGTCGCAAAAACACCAATGCAAATTATTAAAACAGTCGTACCATGTCGTATGGAAAAAGATGCCATGATACGTAAAGTAATGGAGAAAAATCGTAAAGATATATACTAGAGGAGAACGTTATGAAATTAAAAGATAGTTTCTTTTATACCATAAGAGAAAATGCAAAAGATGAAGATAGTACAAGTGGAAATCTACTTGTACGTAGTGGGATGATTAAAAAGAGTAGTAGTGGAATTTATATGATCATGCCAATGGGGAAAAAAGTATTACACAAGATTGAAAATATTGTACGTGAAGAAATGGATCTAGCTGGTGCACAAGAGCTATTGATGCCTGCGTTAATCCCAGAAGAGATGTATGAGAAATCAGGAAGAAGAGTAGCATTCGGTTCTAACATGTTCGCACTAAAAGATCGTTTCCAAAAGAATTATGTATTAGGTCCAACGCATGAAGAGTTGTTTACGATTGCAGCAATGATGAAGGGAAGTTCTTACAAAGATTTCCCATATAACTTATACCAAATACAAACAAAATTCCGTGATGAAACAAGACCACGTTATGGATTGATTCGTGTACGTGAATTTATCATGAAGGATGCGTATTCCTTTGATGTGGATCAAGATGGACTTCATGAATCTTATATGAAGATGTTCAATGCATATAAGAATATAATGGATCGTTGTGAATTGAACTATAAGATTGTAAAAGCCGACACAGGTGCGATGGGTGGTTCTTTGTCTGAAGAGTTCCAAGCCATTTCAGAAATTGGTGAAGATGTTGTGGTAACTTGTGATCACTGTGATTTCTCTAGTAACTTAGAGATTACAGAGGTAATCGATACGACAAAAGATAGTGATGAAGAAGCATTAGAGATGGAAACCGTAGAAACTCCAAATGCGAAAACAATTGAAGATGTTGCGGCATTCTTCAAAAAATCAGAAGATGATTTCGTAAAAACCTTAATTTATAGTGTCGATGGAAAAACATATGCATTCTTGTTGAAGGGGACTAGAGAGCTCAATGAAACAAAAGTGTTAAAACTATTAAAAGCTAATGAAATGGAATTAGCAAACTTTGATGAAGTAGAACGTGTAACACATGCGAAAGTTGGATTTGCTGGTCCTGTTGGATTGGAATGTCCAATCATTATGGATCGTGAAGTTACACATATGAAAAACTTTATCGTAGGTGCAAATAAAAGTGATCATCACATTCAAAATGTAAACCTTAAAGACTTTAGCGTTGAGAGTGTTGCGGATATTGCACAAGTACATGAAGGCGATGTTTGTCCTACCTGTGGTGCACCACTAAAATTCTGTAAAGGAATTGAAGTTGGGAATACCTTTAAACTTGGTACTAAGTATGCAGAAGCATTTGGTCTAGAATATCTAGATGCCAACAATACCCTTCATCCAGTACAAATGGGATGTTATGGATTTGGTTTAGAACGTTGTATGGCAAGTATCGTAGAACAACATAACGATGAGTCTGGAATTCTTTGGCCTTTATCTGTTGCGCCATTTCAAGTAGCTATTGTCATTGTGTCTATGAAAGATGAAGAACAAATTCGTATTGCGAATGAGTTGTATGAAACACTGAAAAAAGCAGGTGTTGATGTAGTACTCGATGATCGTAATGAGCGTCCGGGTGTAAAATTCAAAGATATGGAACTCATTGGTATCCCTTATCGTATTACGGTAGGTCGTGGAATTAGCGAAGGAAATGTTGAATTTAGAGCACGTACAGCAAGTGAAAATGAAAACATTTCACTAAATGAAATCACTGAATACGTTTTCAATAAGTTAAAATAAAGTTAAAAATAAGAAAGATGATATGCGTAAAATGAAAATATTTACATTTTATGAAAATATTACAAAAATCTCTTTCTTATTTTTTCTTTTTATAGTATAATGGTATCCGATAAGGTTTAGATGACTTTATTTTCATTCCAAGTTTGAAAGGAGAAAGCTTATGAAAGAGACATTATATCTAAATAACCAACTGGCAATCGTAAACTATAGTGCAGGTTTTGCACACTCAGGAGATCAGTTGTTGAATTCCTCAACATTCAGTAACTATATCCAGAACTATCTAGAATTTCTAAAACATAACGACGAAGATTTATATAATTTTGCAATTGATGGGAAAACACCGAGAGAGGCAACATTTGAAATTTTAAAATTGTTCCGTTTATTACGTGTGTTCAATGTGGATGAATTAGAATCTGTATATTTGAATGACAAAGCGAAACTATTAGAATTTGTAGAAGAAGCTTATAACTTTTGGAAAAATCACCAGCGTTTCTCTGTAATCTCTGCAGGGGATGGAAATACATTACAGGATATTAGCTTTGTAGGGACTGACTCAAGTTTCAATTCCTTGATTTTATCCGTATATCGTTCTTTAGAAGAACAAATCATGGGACGTAAGAATCGTGTGTATCGTCAATTACAAGCAGGTACAAATGCAAGTATTGCGGTACGTAAACATGCAAACTCAAAATTATCTAAAAAATATGATGCATTGAAGAAAATCGAATTCGTAGAAAGTGTTCTACTTCGTACTCCAATGATCCTTCATCCAAAATCAAACAAACGTACTGGTATGTTTGAAGAAGTGGATGTAAACCCAATTGAAAAATTTACTGGAAATGCAGATGAATGGTTCTGTTATCCATGTAAAATTGGTTCTTTATTAGCCTTCGTTTATTTCCATCGTGATTTCATTTCTTCTGCAGTTTCTCTAGCAAACCTATTTGAACTAGCAAATGCAGATGAATGTCGTAAAAAACCAGACCTTGTATTATTGTTTGGTAACGAAGATGGAGAAGATGCGACAACGTTCCATTATGATTCAGAAGACAATGTTTGGGTAGGATGTGTAAGCTACAACGAACGTATCGAATATTTCGGATACATGAAGAAAATGTCTTTAACACTTCACAATGTATGTATGATGCAAAAGGGTTGGTTACCAATCCATGGTGCATTCGTAAACATTACTTTAAAGAGTGGAAAACGCAAAGGTATCATGTTGATGGGAGACTCTGGTGCAGGTAAATCAGAATCTATCGAAGCATTGAAAATTGCCGGAGCAGATGTTATCAAAGACATCGAAATCGTATTTGATGACATGGGAACAATTCACTTAGAAGATGGCGTTCCTTATGGACAGGGTACAGAAATTGGTGCTTTCATTCGTCTAGATGATTTGGATCCAGGTACACCTTACCGTGATATGGACCGTTCTATCTTCATGAACCCAGAATCAAGTAACAACGCTCGTGTTATTACACCTGCTGCACCATATGAAGTTGTAGCAATGAATCATCGTATTGACTTATTTGCATACGCAAATAACTATGATGATAAAATCGGTATGTCTAGATTGGATGTAGATACAGCCATAGAAACATGCAAAGAAGGTAAACGTATGGCAAAAGGAACTACACAAGAAGTTGGTATTTCTACTACGTACTTTGCGAATCCATTTGGTCCTATGCAACAACAAGAAGTATGTGAACCATTGATTCATGAAATGTTTAAAGCATTGGAAAAAGACAATGTATATATTGGAGAAATCTATACACACTTAGGTCTTGATAAAGAAAACCGTGATGGTATCAATCAAGCAGCTAAAGAATTGTTAGAGTTCATCGAAAAAGATTAATCTAAAGATTGAAGTCTCGGACTTCAATCTTTTTCTCTATATAGGAAAAATTATGTAATTCATGATTAAGTGTTTTTGATTTATGAACATATGCGTGAAAATGTTCTTAATTAGTAGAAATTCATCTTTATTTTATGAAATAAACATTGTACAATGGTTATAGTAATATAGGAGGATAATTGCATGGAGTTCTATAAAATTCAAGAAGCAAATGTTACACTACAAAATATCATATCAAAGACACCTTTGGTACATGCTACAAAGATTCACGATAATCTTTGGATTAAGGCAGAGAATTTACAATCTACAGGAGCATTTAAGTTAAGAGGTGCATATTATAAGCTTTCTAATTTAAGTGATGAAGAAAAAGCAAAGGGTGTAATTGCCGCAAGTGCTGGTAATCATGCACAAGGGGTTGCGTATTCTTGTAAGAAGATGGGGATTCAAGGTACTATCGTTATGCCTAAGACTGCACCCTTATCTAAGATAGAAGCTACTAGAAGTTATGGTGTCAATGTGGAACTTCAAGGGGATACGTTTAATGATGCTTATGAGTACGCAAAAAACTTACAAGAAATTACAGGAGCAGTATTCATCGAACCGTTCAATGATGAAGATGTAATCGCTGGACAGGGAACAATTGGACTTGAAATTATTGAGAAAATGCCAGATGTAGATACGGTGATTGTACCGATTGGTGGAGGTGGACTTATTAGTGGTATCGCCATGGCGATTAAGACTTTAAAACCGAATTGTAGGATCATTGGTGTACAATCGGAAAATGCTCCAAGTATGAAGAAGTCACTTGAACAACATGAAATTATCCAATTAGATAATGTATCTACAATCGCGGATGGAATTGCAGTAAAAACACCAGGCACACTTACTTTTGATCTATGTACAAAATACGTAGATGAAGTCGTTACCGTAAGTGAAGAAGAAATCGCTGCGGCTATCTTGACATTGTTAGAGAAGATGAAAATGGTGGCAGAAGGGGCAGGCGCAACCTCTGTTGCGGCAGCTATGTTCAAACTAGATTTAAGTAACCGTAAATGTGTAGCGTTATTGTCTGGTGGGAATATCGATGTAAACTTACTTTCTAAAATTATCGATTTAGGTTTGATCAAAACAGGTAGAAAAGCTGTTATCAATATGAATGTAATGGATAAACCAGGAAATTTATCTAGAATGTTAGAGTTGATTTCTAGAACAGGCGCTAATATTATCTCTGTTAATCACAATCGTATTCAAAATGGTATTTTATTCAATCAATGTCGTGTAGGTGTAGTGATAGAAACAAACGACCAAGAACACATCAATGAAGTCATGCAAATCCTGAAAGAGAATGGTTTTGAACCACATAATGTTGAACATGTTTCATATACTAATTGATGCGGATGGTTGTCCAGTTGTGGGGCAAACAATTGATATGGCGCAAGAATATCAAGTGCCTGTAATCCTTGTATGTGATACATCTCATATCTTTCATGAACCCTACGCAACTTTACTAATGGCAGATAAAGGAAAAGACCAAAGTGATTTCTTATTACTGAAACATGTTCATGCTGGTGATATCGTGATCACTCAGGATTATGGACTTGCTAGTTTAGCCCTAGCCAAAGGAGCGATTCCTTTATCACAGAATGGACTCCGTTATCATGAAGGCAACATGGATCAATTACTTCAATCCCGTCATGAACATGCCAAAATGCGAAAACATAAACAATATGGACATATTCCTAAAAGAACTGCACAAGCAGATATTGATTTTATGGATGCGTTAGAAACGATATTATTGGAAAAATTAGAGAAATAAAATTGAAATCTAAGGAATAGAAGATAGATATTGTAAAAAAATATGGGAAATTGCGAAAATCTTTCAAAATACTAGGATAATGATAGGAAGTATACTATAATAATATAGAAATAAGGAGGTATTTGATATGAAACAAAATGAAAATTATTTTGAACCAGCCTATACAACATCTTTACAAAGACATGCTGCGAGAACATTTGGTTGGATGACAATAGGTTTATTGGTCACTACAGTAGTGGCAATGTTAGTAACATTTACAGGAACATTTGATTTTATTTTCAGTATTCCTATGCTACCAATCGTTATGATTGTTGCACAGTTGGGATTGGTATTTGCATTAGCTGGAAGAATTATGAAGATGTCTCCAACAAGTGCGAAAATATTATTCCTATTATATTCAGCACTTACAGGAATCACATTCTCTGTACTTGGGTTAGTTTATAGCGTAGGTACATTGGCACTTGCATTCTTAGTAACGACTGTATATTTTGGAAGTCTTGCGGTGATTGGTCTTACGACAAAAATGAATCTATTAAAATTAGGACCTATCCTAATTGGCGCTTTGTTTGCGTTAATTATCACTCAAATTGTGATGATGTTTTTAAATGTTGGTACAGATACAATGTTATTCTCTGCGATTGGTCTGTTAATCTTTACTGGTATTACTGCGTATGATGCACAAAAGATGAAAGCATTGTACATGCAGTATGAACAAGATGAATTGGCATTACAAAGATTATCTATTTACTCAGCATTTGATTTATATTTAGACTTTATTAATATTTTCTTATATATCTTACGTTTCCTTGGAAACAGAGATTAATCATTTCAATAAAATAGGCTGCCCTCGTTATGAGTGCAGCCTTGTTTTTATTTCGTTAAGTAATTTGCGATATTCGCATCTTTATCAATGATTGGTTTTATAGCATTTGTTCTACTTGTTAGCACAATGGTAAGTCCAGGTCCATGTCCACTTGTAAAGGAATCTGAGTGCACCACCACACCAATAGAAACAGCATCTTTTAAATAATGTGGTCCATTATGGTTATCGTGATCTTGTACTGCGACTATATCTCCAAAACGTAGTTCATTAAGGTGATAAGTCTCATTGGCTTGAGCATCCTGTGTCATGATGTCATAATCACCCATCATCATATTGGCTTCTCCAAGTCCACTCCCCATTAAGGCAGCGGGTACAATGGTTACTACAGGGACTTCGATTCCATCTTCTTTCTCTGTAATATTCATTTTTTCTAATAAAGAAGGGTCAATGTTCATTGCCTGAATATCTTTATAATCCAATAACTTTAATCCCATACCACAAGCTTTGATTAAGACTTTATCATCACATGTCATAGTTTCTAAGGTTTCCTCATCAAAGGATACCATAACGTGATCTACACCACCGTGTTTTCCAGTTACAAATCCAGTTTTTCCTTTTGCGTCGCCACTGATAATTTTGGCTTCATTACCAACACACGCAAATGCCATAAGTGCATGATTTTCTTTATCACTAGGATTCTTTAAACTGACTCCTGGTTCAATGTGGTCTCCTTCAATCCCCATACAAGAATCTCCAATTTTATAATTGTAAGTAATACCACCAGTACCCATTGTAATTCTTCCATACCCATCATATCCTACGCGATATCCATTGGCCGCAAGACCGGGATGATCTACTTTTCCCTGCACGCTAATGATGGCTAATTTATCTTTGTTTAATTTCATATACGAACCTCCTGAATGCTTTCATTATAACAGTCTTTTCCATAAAAGTTAAGCAAGAATCCCGGGAGATTCACATAGGATATGATATAATACTTGTACGAGGTGAAGCTATGATATTTGGACATGCATGCAAAGTGAAAAGTAAAGGCGCGACATGTATTGATGCGCAAACATATGAACACTTTAAAGACGTTGTAGATTGTGAAGAATTTTTAAACGGTATTCAAAAGGCCAGTGCACAACTACATGCACAAGTAGATGGTGTAGAGAGAACTATGTATCAAGAAGAGTTCACGTTGCCTTTATCTAGAAATCTATTTGGATTATTGACGATTCCAGTGTATGTGAATCATATGAAATATCGATTTATCATTGATACAGGCGCACAGATAAGTGGTGTAAAGGAACAGGTTGTAAAGACTTTAGGGTTACGGAAAACCAATGGTAAAGTCACCATTGGTTCTATTGGAGGCACACAAAAGGAAATGCCTGGTGTCGTCATGGAATCCTTTCAATTTGGTGCTTTAGAGTATCGTAATCGTACTATGATTGAACTGGCAGACTCTGATTTTTCTATGCGTTTTGGTAACATTGATTTATTATCTTTTGATGGCATCTTAGGTTGGGATATTTTAAGTCAATTGGATTTTGAACTTGATGATATCAAGAAAGAATTTAAGGTGTTAAAAAATAGATTGAAGGTACCAAATCCGAATATGTTAAAAGGAAGCTTTCCATGTTTTATTGTGAAATTACCAAATGGAAATAGTGCACTTTATGGATTTGATAGTGGTTCGAAAATGAGTTGGATTGGAGAAGATGCAATTCAATTACACAACTATCGAAGCTCCAAAGAAGTGAATAGTGTTGGATTTGGGGTACACGGTATGGAAAAGCTTCAGTTAAAAGTAATAGAACACTGTACACTTTTATTAGATAAAGCCAAGATTGATTTATATCAAACGATGAGTGGCAGAACGAAGTTATTTCCTTCCTTTAGCTTTGATGGAGTACTAGGCAATGAAATATGCAAGGGAAGAAGAATGCGTATCATTAACAGCGCGCAAATGGTTTTAATTGCCTAATGTTGAAATTTGTGAGAATTTCGTGTATATTTTAGAAGTATAAAAAATAGAGAGGACGATATATATGATATTACATGGAAAATTTGTTTTAGAGAATGGGGCAGAGTTGCCTTTTGAATTATATCCGAGTGAAGCACCAAAAACAGTGGAGAATTTTGTGAAATTGATTAAAGAAGGGTATTATGATGGAAAGACATTTCATCGTGTAATTCCTCACTTTGTATCTCAAGGCGGATGTCCAAATGGAAATGGAACAGGGGATTTAGGTTATACAATTCCTTGTGAAACAGCTGGAAATCCACATAAACATGAAGAAGGAAGTTTATCAATGGCACATCGTGGAAAAGATACAGGATGTTGTCAATTCTTCATTTGTCATGATCCTCAGCCACATTTAGATGGTGTACACACCGTATTTGGTAAAGTGACAGACAATATGGGTGCAGTTCGCAATATGCGCAATGGCGATGTAATGACTCGTGTCATCATCGAGGAATAATAAATGAACGATTCTAGACGTTTAGGTATGCCTGTATTGGTTATGGTCGTATTTACTACGCTCTTTTATTTGATCAATACCTACTTACACTCAGAAATTACAAACACCATTTTAACGATTATATTTGATATTTCTTTGTTTATGTTTGGGGTTACTTTAAACGGTAAGAAGAAAAGTCATAGTGTGTACCGTAAGGTACTAGCACTTGTATTAACAATCATCTTAGTATTCATCCAATTGGGTGTGGTTTCCATGCCGTTTGTAGCAACACTACAAACCTTCTTTTCAATCAATCCATATTTAATAAGTATGTTGTTTATTTATTTTGGATTTTTATTCATGGATTAGAGGTAGACTATGTTTTTTAAGAAATTTGACAAAGACATGAGTGAAGTTAAACAGGAGATGCAACAAGGAACTAAGATACAATTAGTAGATGTACGTTTTGAAGAGGAATACATAGAAGGACACATTCCTAATGCTATATTGATTCCTTTGCCACAACTAGAAGAACTAGCTGATACGTTATTAAATAAAGATAGTACAACGTATGTATATTGTCGTAGTGGACAACGTGCCAGCAAAGCAGTTATGAAATTAAAGGCAATGGGATATCATGAAGTGTATAATGTTGGTGGTATTATTCATTGGAATGGAAATATAGAAAAAAGTCAGTAATTTACTGACTTTTTATATGATTTCGAAGGTACAAAAAACCAATAGAATCTGTATAAGAATACAACCTCAATAAAGCATATCAAGAATATTTTCATCTGTATCATAAAGTTTATCACCTAAATAAATATGATAGATAGATGTTAACCAAAGTGAAATACTTCAGAAACGATATACATAATTATCTTCGAACTTAATTCGATATTGATTAGTCTTTTGTTTGTCTTACATATTCAAATGCAAATATTGCTGTTGATGCGGCTGCCGTCATTGCATTTCTAAAGTCCGCACGATAGGGAATATATAAGTTTTGATCACTCTCTTGAAGGACGGGTTTACTTAAACCACGCATTTCTCCACCAATCGCAATACAAACACGTTCAGGGAATGTGTAATCATACAAAGAAATTGCATCACTTCGTTGGGCACATACAAAGTTTACTTTGTGTTGTTTTAAATAGCGTAGGGTTTCTGCCATATCTTGCGCAACATATAAATTGATATATTCACTAGCTCCTGCGCTTGCGCGAGTAACCACATCCCCTGCACTTGTCCAATTTCGCGGTGGGATAATCACCCCATCACATCCTGCAGCGTATAATGTACGAAGTACATAGCCAAAGTTGAAAGGATCTTCAATACCTTCCACAAGAGCTAAAAAGAGCTGTGGTTGATCTAGGACATCGTCAATGTTTTGAAACTGCCTCTCTTCACAGTACGCAAGCATTCCTCCATGTGTATTACCTTGCGCGATATCATCAATTTCTGCACGTTCCTTATACTCAATGGGTACTTGCTTATCATTTGCACGATGTAAGATATAAGAGGTATCCTTGTCCTTCTTGTTTTTGTCTACGACGATTTTTGTAACATTTCTTCTGCCTGCCATTAAGACAGCTTTTACAGATATATTTCCTTCTACGATATATGTACTCATATGGTCCTCATTTCTATTTGCATTTATTATAAGCGATTCTAGAAAAAACATCAAATGATGTAAGACACACTACTTTCCATCCATCCTAAAAAATGGTATGATGATGTACGTGAAAACAGGAGGTATCTGTATGAAAACAGCAGTTGTGACAATGAATGTAAAACAAGGGAAGTGTGAAGAGAATTTTGCTTATATGGAAATGAAAATCAAACAAGCGATACTCGATGGTGCGGACTTGATTGTATTTCCTCAAAATGCTGTCAGTGGATATCTTTTAGGAGATCGTTGGCTAGAAGATGCTTGGTGTAAGTATGTGGATAGTTTCAATGATTTACTAATTGCGCTTAGTCAGGATATCGCGATTGTATGGGGGAATGTGAAATATCGTAATCATAGACGATTTAATGCGGCCTTCTTTGCGTATCAGGGAAAGACGCATATGCGAGTTAAGAAAAATGAAAATTTGCCTTATTTTTCAGATGTTCGATATTTTGAAGAAAGTGATATCAATAGTGCAATCGAGTTTAAAGATATGGTATTAGCACTGAACTTTCATGAGGAAGTACAGTTGGCAGATATGAATATAAATTTAGATGCGCATCCATACGATATGGATGAAAGACATGAGATAAAAGGGAATGTGATTTATGTAAATGCAGTAGGGGCACAGAATAATGCGAAAAGCGTTATGATTATGCAAGGAGGCTCTGCCGTACAAAATCAAAAGAAACTCCTTTATCAGGCACCTTATTTTAAAGAAGACTATCAAGTTGTGGATATACTAAGTGAAAACGTATGTGAGAAACAAGAACCAGTCTTATTAGATGCGCTAGCATGCGGTATCAAAGATTTTGATATGCAAGTGTTTGGTGGAAAACTACCTTGGGTGGTTGGTTTATCAGGCGGACTTGATAGCAGTGTGACTTGTGCGTTGTTGGCATATGCGCTTGGAAGTGAGCGTGTCTATGGGTTTAATATGGCTACGAAGCATAATAGTAATACAACGATAACAAATGCTGCAAAAGAAGCAAGTGCATTGGGTATACATTATAAAGAAGGCTCCATTCAAGCGTTTGTTGAAGCAAGTGCACATACATTGATGGAAGAATATGGGTTTCATGCGAAGCAAGATGAAACGTTGGTTATGGAAAATATCCAAGCAAGAGCAAGAGGGTATTTGTTGAGTGGTTTTGCGGGAATTCTCGGAGGAGTAATTGTAAATAACGGGAATAAAGTGGAATCTATGTTAGGGTATTGTACGTTGTATGGAGATAGTGTTGGAGCACTTAGTTTGATAGGTGATTTAACAAAGGTACAGTTGTTTGATTTATCGAGAGATTTGAATGCACATTTTGGAAAAGAAGTAATTCCATTATCCTTGTTACCAGAAGTTTATGAGGATCGTATGAATTGGGAAATGGCACCAAGTGCAGAATTAAAAGAAAATCAATTTGATCCAATGAAATGGTTCTATCATGATTATCTTGTGGAACATCTTGGTAAAGATATGGAAGTTGTTGATTTTATGAGAAAGTATTATCATCATGAGTTGGATGAAGAATTAGGTAGATGGATTCAGTATTATCATTTAGATGAGCCTGAAGCGTTCTTAAAGGACTTGGATTGGTTCTTGTCTACCGTCGAAAGAAATAGCTTTAAAAGGCTTCAAACACCTCCTGTATTGTGCTTGCATAAAAAAAGTCTAGCAACACAAATTGATGCACAAATGCGTTATGATAAGATAATGTACGAAAAGTGGAAAGAAAACATACGAAATATGTAGAATCTTTCGAGATTGTAAGAGTAATCTATAAGGTTTCATGGTAAAATAAGTACATGAGGGGTGATGTTTGCATGAAGTTTAAGTTAACAGATGAAATGCGTAAGAAAATATGGATGTATGCGATTATCATCGGCATCGGTATTTCTATTTATTTTGCGTTTTATCGCTTTGAGGCATTGGCAGGATTGTTTAGTACAGTAGTATCCTTAACAACGCCATTTGTACTAGGTTTTGCATTGGCGTTCTTATTGAATAAGCCAATGATGTTTTTTGAAAGAAAATTATTTGGGAAGTTATCTTGTAAACCTCAAATGAAACGTAACCTTTCCGCGATTTTAGCAATGATTGTGGCAATTGTAGTTGTCCTATTATTTTTAGGAATGTTGATTCCACAATTGTTGGATAGTATCTTTTCACTGGTAAGCGCATTCCCCGGATATGTAAATGATTTTCAACAGTTCGCAGTAAATTTTATGGAAAAAAATCAAATTGATCAAACCATTATTGATCGTTATTTGAACGATTCTGATATACTTACTAGACTTACAGATATCGTTACCAAAGCATTGCCACAAATGGCAAGGATGACTTATCAATTAGGTAGTACCTTATTGAATATCTTACTTGGCATTATGGCTGGGTTGTATATGATGATGGATAAAGAGAGATTATCAGGCTATGTGAAAAAAATCAACTATGCAATATTTCCAGATGGAGTGTCTGAATACTTTCATCGCATGGTACTAGCAAGTGGTGATATCTTTAATAATTTTATTGTAGGAAAAGCAATCGATTCATTGATTATAGGTATCTTATGTTATGTTGGGTCTTTGATTTTTAATTTCCCATATGCATTATTGTTATCTGTGTTTGTAGGAGTTACGAATATGATTCCAGTGTTTGGACCATTCATTGGAGCTGTCCCTGGTATCGTAATCTTATTTATCATCGATCCTCTTACGGCTGTATGGTTTGCATTGTTTATCTTTGCGCTTCAACAATTTGATGGTAATATTTTAGGCCCTCTGATTCTTGGGGATAAATTAGGACTTCCTACAATTGGTATTTTGTTCTCTGTATGTATAGGTGGAGGCTTGTTTGGAATCTTAGGTATGTTTATCGGTGTTCCATGCTTTGCGGTCTTCTATATGGCGTTAAGGGAATGGGTACATTATCGATTGAGTAAGAAGGAACTCGACTTAGATCAAATTAGCGAGCGGGTTCAAAAAGAAGCAAAAATATTAGAAAACGAAACAGAAGCATAATAAAAGCTCAACGCTATATAAGGCGTTGAGCTTTCTTATGTTAAGCTGGCATACTAACCATATCTTTCATTAACTCTTCATCATTCAATGTAAAGCTACAACGTTTACATTCTTGAATAACGTTGATCATATGATCAGAGACACGCTCGATATCCGTAAGGATTTCAGAATAGATAACACAATCATTTGCATTTACTTTTTTCGCAAGTAATCGATCAATTTGTGTTTGACGATAAGTTTCAGTTAATTCATCGATGCGATCTTCAATACGCTCGATTTTTTCATAACAATCATCATTACTGTTTAAACGATAAGTAAATAATAATGAGAAACTCTTTTCTAATAATTCTTTTAATTGTAATAATTCTTCTTTGATATGTTCATGAGAGCTTAGAACGTTTTCTCCACCTGGTTCTGCATATTGAATCATGTTCATAGCGTGATCCCCAATACGTTCGATATCTGCATAAGATTTATACAATGCATTACATGTTGTAGAGTCTTCATCATTCATATTTAATTGACTTACTTTAGTCATATAGTCTGTCATTTCCATATTGATGAAATTGATACGTTTTTCTCGTTTTCTAATTTTATCAAAATCATGTTCAATACCAATAAGGGTTTCAATGGACTGAATTAGATTTGTTTCTGATAACTTTAGCATAACCAAAGCTTCTTTACGAAGGTTTGATATTGCGATAGGAATAGAACCAATGTTGTGTACATCAATAAACATAAGTGGTACATTTTCACTAGAATCTTCCATTTCTTCTGGTTTAATTGGTAAGATAACAGTAGCAAGTTTCGCCAATTGATTACCAAATGGAAGCAGTAATAAGGTCGTCGCAATGTTAAATGCTGTATGTGCATTGGCAATCTGTGCAGCAGGATTGGTAGTAATTGCCTCCATCCAATCTACAAATGGAATGAAGTTTACGACAATCAAGAAGATTGTTGTACCTATAATATTAAAGGAGAGATGGATAATGGTCGTCCGCTTGGCATTTCGATTCGCCCCAAGAGACGCCATAAAACTTGTGATACAAGTTCCAATATTCTGTCCAAAGATAATATAGACAGCAGTATGTAATGGCACCAACCCACTCACCGCTAATGCTTGTAAGATACCAACAGAAGCACTTGAACTTTGAATCAAAGCGGTAAATGCAGCTCCTAATAGAATTGCTAATACTGGATTGGAAATTGTAGACATAGCATCAATGAACATAGGAGATCCCTGTAAAGGAACCATTGCATTCTTCATCATATCTAATCCTATAAATAGAATACCCAAACCACCAAAGATCTCACCAATAGAATTGATTTTTTTCTTTTTGATAAAGGTTACCATGACCACACCAACAATTGCGACTAATGGAGCAATCTTACTTGCGTCAAGAGCAATTAACTGACCAGTAATGGTCGTACCAACATTGGCGCCCATAATAATCCAAACGGCTTGACGTAATGTCATCAACTGAGAATTTACAAAGCCAACAACCATAACTGTTGTGGCAGAAGAACTTTGTACAACAGCTGTAATTCCAGCACCCACAAGAATTCCCAAAAAACGATTACTTGTAAGTTTTTCAAGAATACCCTTCATTTTATCCCCAGCAGCACCCTCTAAACCATTACTCATCATATGCATACCATATAAGAACAAGGCAAGGCCACCCAGAAGCATTAAGACACTTTCAAATGTCATAATACAAACCTCCTTTATTTTTAGTTTATACGTAAAGTATAACGTAAGTATTTACATGTAACAATAAAAAATTCCTTTATTTAATAAAATACATCACCCTAAACCCTGGTAGGAGTAGGGTGATGCACTACTTATGCAGCAACGTAAGCTTCTGATAATGCGTTGATATCTTCTTCGCGTAACGTAAAACTGCAACGTTTACACTCTTGAATGATATTCAACATATGATCGGATACACGTTCGATATCGGTCATAATTTCACTGTAATTCACACAATCTCTAGCTTCTACTTTTTTGTCTACTAATCGTTTGATTTGTGCATCACGATAGGTTGCGGTTAATTCATCAATCTTATCTTCGATACATTCGATTTTATTGTAGCAATCATCCGCACTATTCAATTGGTATGTAAACATCAAGGTAAAGCTTTCGCTTAATAGATTTAATAATGTTTGTAATTCTTCTTTGATAGGTTCATATGTTTTAAATTTAAACTGGTCTACCGTAGAATATTGTAAGATATTAATGGCATGATCACCAATACGTTCAATATCAGCGAAACATTTATATAATGCATTACAAGTGGTGGAGTCACGATCGTTCATATTCAATTGACTTACTTTTGTCATATAGTTTGTAATTTCATAATTGATAAAATTGATTCGTTTCTCTCGCTTCATAATCTTTTCCGCATTGAATTTTTCACCATAAATGGCTCCAATTGCTTCATTCATATTCTTTTGTGCAAGTTGTAATGTCGCAAGTGCTTCCTTCTGAAGAGAATTAATGGCGATTGGAATGGAACCAATATTGTTTTGATCAATAAAGGTAAGTGGAATATCGTATTTCGCATCTTCTTTTTCGTTTTCACGAAGAGGCATAATTTTCTGTGCTAACAAGGCTAATTTATTTCCAAATGGCAACAACAATAAGGTAGTTACAATATTAAAGGTTGTATGCGTATTTGCGATTTGTGCTGCAGGATTTGATGTAATGGAAGTCATCCAATCTACAAACGGCACAAGATTTACAAAGATAAGGAATAAAGCCGTACCTATAATATTAAAGGATAAGTGAATAACGGTCGTTCTTTTTGCGTTTCGATTGGCACTCAAGGATGCAAGCACTGCGGTGATACAAGTACCAATATTTTGTCCAAATATAATATAAATGGAAGAACTGAGCGGAATCAAACCACTGACTGCCAGTGCTTGTAAGATACCTACCGATGCACTGGAACTTTGAATTAAGGCAGTGAATCCAGCACCTACAAGAATTGCAAGGAATGGATTGGATATGGTGGTAATCATATCGATAAAGGCAGGAGAATCACGTAAAGGAACCATGGCATTTGACATCATACTCATACCGATGAATAAAATTCCTAACCCTCCAAAGATTTCCCCAATGGAATTTGCTTTTTTATTTTTGATAAATGTTACCATTACAACACCAATGATTGCGACCAATGGGGCAATCTTACTGGCATCTAATGCGATTAACTGTCCAGTAATGGTCGTACCAATATTGGCTCCCATAATAATCCAAACAGCTTGATTTAACGTCATCAGTTGAGAATTTACAAACCCTACAACCATAACTGTCGTGGCAGAAGAACTCTGAATAACAGCAGTAATACCTGCACCTACGATAACACCTAAGAAACGATTGCTAGTCAAACGTTCTAGAATGCTTTTCATTCGATCCCCAGCAGCGCCTTCTAGTCCAACACTCATCATATGCATACCATATAAGAAGAGTGCTAGTCCACCAAGCAACGCTAGGACATTGTTAAATGACATAAACTACCTCCCAAACAAAAATGTTCAGGTATAGTATAACTCGTTATATAAAAAGTTTTGTAAATTTTTTGTTAATTTTTAACAATAATTTAACGCAAAACTCTAACAAAGTATATAAAAAGTAGCGATTCTATGAAGAATTGCTACTTTTGTGTTAATTTATTGCATATTGATGAACATATCATCGTAGGTAGGGAATGGGTAGTTTTCTGCAGACATCGCTTCTTCAATCTCATCGATAACTGCACGTAATTCATTCATCGTTGGGACCACAACATGATCAAGATAAAGTGCTTTCTCCATATTGTTTGGATAAGCAGAACGTTCGATCATCTTGTTCTTTAAATTATGATAGGTTTCATCAAATGTTGTTAATAAAGAAACAAGTTGAGCTATCTTACGTTTGTAGTATGGATTTTCTACACCCAAAGAATTTTGCGCATCGCTATAAAACTTGATCTCTTTTACAAGTGCTGGCAAAATTTCTTTCTTACTTATATCTAACAACGTTAATACTTCGGCTTTCACAGATTTGCGATACTCTTCCGTTAAAATATCCACACGTGCTTGCAACTCTGTTTGATTGTAAACTTCATTACGCGCAAACATTGCCACTGCTTTTTCATCAATCATAGATGGAATGGAATCTAAGTAATGGGCAATATTAGGAAGACCACGTCGTTTCGCTTCTTCTAACCATTCATCGGAATATCCATCTCCTGAGAATAAAATGCGAGAGTGTTTTTTTAAGATATCACGACAGATATCTAAAGATTTTTTACGAATATCATCAATGTATTTCAAATTCTGTAATTGATCCCCTATGCGACGCAGGGAATCTGCCACAATGGTATTCAAAATAATGTTGGTAGTAGATGCACTACGACTACTTCCTACCATACGGAATTCAAATTTATTTCCAGTAAAGGCAAATGGAGATGTACGGTTACGATCGCTTGTATCTTTTGGCACATAGGATAAGTTTGCGATTGCATATGGCTGTGTTTCTACTTCGTTCTTTAATTCGTTATCACCCTTACGGAGTTTATCAAAGATGATTTCTAACTCATCTCCCATACAAATAGAGACAACCGCAGGTGGAGCTTCATCTGCACCTAAACGATAATCATTTCCATAACAGCTTGCGGCCATGCGAAGAAGTTCTGGATAACTATCCACAGCTTCAATAATCGCACTTACAAATAATAAGAAACGGATATTTTCATGTGGACGATCACCTGGCTCTAATAAGTTTTGACCATCATCGGTTACCAAGGACCAGTTGTTATGTTTCCCACTTCCATTCACTCCTTGGAATGGTTTTTCATGAAGAAGACAAGCAAATCCATGTTTTTCTGCTTTCTTCTTCAACACATCCATAATAATAAGGTTTTGATCCACTGCAATATTTACTTCTGAATATAATGGCGCAAGTTCAAATTGACATGGAGCGACTTCATTATGCTCTGTCTTAGCGTAGATTCCAAGTTTCCATAGTTCTTCATCTACTTCTTCCATAAACGCTTGTACACGTGTTGGAATGCTGCCGAAATAATGTCCACGAATATCCATACTCTTTGGAGGCATAGAACCAAACAAAGTTCTTCCTGTGTGTACTAGATCTTTACGCTTCTGATACATTTCTTTATCTATAAGGAAGTATTCTTGTTCAAGTCCTACCATAGCACTTACACGTTTGATATCTTTATCTTTAAACAAGTTAACAATACGCGTTGCTTGTTTGCTAATGGCTTCTACCGATTTTAATAGAGGTGCTTTTTTATCAAGTGTTTCTCCATTATAAGAAACAAAGATGGTTGGAATACACAATACGTTATCTCTTAAAAAAGCTGGAGATGTACAATCCCAATACGTATACCCACGTGCTTCAAATGTTGCACGAAGTCCACCACTTGGAAAACTAGACGCATCTCCTTCACCTTTAATCAGTGATTTACCAGAGAAACGAGAAATTGGTTGATCGTATTCACCAGGTTCAATAAAACTATCATGTTTTTCTGCAGTAGAGCCTGTTAATGGTTGGAACCAATGTGTAAAGTGAGTGGCTCCTTTTTCCATTGCCCATGTTTTCATAGCGTGTGCAATCGCATCAGCGGTTGTACGATCAAGTGCATCTTCTTTACGAGTTGCAGTCTTCCATTTTGAATATATTGGATGAGGAAGGCACTCCTTCATTACGCTTTCACTAAATAAATTGATGCCAAAATCATCAAAGGGATGTTTGTTTGTCATATTGATACTCCTCCTATACAAGGATTTTACAGTATTTCATAAAAAAAGTATAGAAAAACATAACAAAAATGAAAAAAATAGAAGAAAATAGAAAAATAATTGCAAAAAACCAATTTAAAATAGAAAAACTTTGAAATATTCAAAAAATGTTTGTGATTATGTTAAATTGTAGTATGTATGCAAAGTGGATGCAATTTTACAATATTTGTAGTATAATTTGGAATAGAAAGTGTTGAATGCCGCATCATAATAGAGATTTGCATAAATATTGTCATAAGTACGTGGTGAAAAGCATAAAACATACATAGGACAGTAGCAAACTGGATGAGGCATAAAACATCCACAAGGAGGAATATACATGAATTTAAAAGGAACAAAAACAGAAAAGAATTTGAGTGAAGCATTTGCTGGGGAGTCCATGGCAAGAAATAAATATACTTACTATGCTAGCAAGGCAAAAAAAGATGGATACGTTCAAATTAGCAACATCTTTGAACAAACAGCAAACAACGAAAAAGAACATGCAAAATTATGGTTCAAATTATTACATGATGGAATGCCTGATACAGTAACGAACTTAAAAGATGCTGCAGCTGGTGAAAACTACGAATGGACAGATATGTATGCTCGTATGGCAAAAGAAGCACGTGAAGAAGGATTCGACGATATTGCGGATACTATGGAAGGTGTTTTAGCAATTGAAAAGACACATGAACAACGTTATGTTGCTTTATTAAACAATATCGAAGACGGATCTGTTTTTGATAAGTGCGAAGAAACTACTTGGGAATGTCTAAACTGTGGACATTTACATGTAGGTAAGAGTGCTCCTGAGCTTTGCCCAGTATGCGATCACCCACAATCTTACTTCGAAGTACGCGAAGAAAACTACTAGGATACAATGAGTTATAAGACTTCATAGGACATTGGTTGAACAAACCATCCTATGGAGTTTTTTTTTGGAACTTATTCAGATTTTTATCCCTATATATAGGAACATGATATAATGGAAGAAATGATATGGAAGGGAGTTCACATGCAAATACAGACACGTAATATGACATCTATGATGTACAAGGGAATATTGTGTATGATAAGTTTGTGTACATTATGGGGATGTAAAGATGCAAAGACATCATATGCATCGATGTCAAAAGAAGAGTTACAACAAGTATATGATACAAATGAACAAGATGTATCAAACATGAACAAAGATATAGAAACGAAAAAAATGACACTATCGCAATATAAAAAAGATCAGAAGCGATTGACTTCCTTACAGGAAGATATAAAAAAGGCTCAAGAAGAAATGCTAGATATACAAAAACAAGCACTTTATGTGGGGAAGTTTGTATGTAAGGTCAATACTTGTCAGGGAAATCCCAAACATGAGAATTATGGTGATTTTATAGCAATCACGGAAACTCTAGTTGAGGCAAGAGAAGATCTGTTACAATTACAAGATGAGGAAGAAAAGTTAGAAGATAAGATAGAGAAAGAAGAAGATATCGAAGAAGTTATAAAAGAGATAGAAACAAAGATTGAAAAGCTGACTCTTGAGAATGAAGAAATAAAAGAACAATTAGGGCAATAATAGCGTAATAGAAGGTGTTAAAAACTAGTATAAAGACCTTGTTTTGACCCTTTATTTATAGTATATACGACAAGTTTATATAAAATTTATTATTTTGTGTTGTAAAATAAATTTAAACGTGTAAAATATGTATCATACATCTGTGAAGAATTGGTAAAGATGTGGATAGAGCGCATAAGTTTTATGTGAAGATTGTATGACAAGGGAAAAGAAGGTTTAAATAAAGATATGGTGAATTTTATACATTCCGTGCTGGGCTTTCGAAAAATGTCCCCCGCACAAAAAATTGCATCCAGTTTTTTATTGGTCATCCTAACAGGTACTGTGTTATTGACACTACCAATATCGAATGCTGATGGTCAATTTTTAGATCCTATCAATGCGTTGTTCTCAGCGACGAGTGCGACTTGTGTTACTGGTTTAACAGTGATTGATGTTTCAACACAATTCAATTACTTCGGGCAAACGGTTATGATGTTGTTGATGCAAGTTGGTGGACTAGGGTTGATGACCTTTATGGCAGTGTTTCTGCTAATTATTAAGAATCGTTTATCAATGAATGAAAAGATAGCGATGAAAGAAATGTTAAATCAAGATAAAGTTTGGAATATGCGTAAGTTTATTCTAGATATTCTATATTATACCTTATTTTTTGAAACGATTGGGGCAATCTTAATATCGTTTCGAATGATTCCAACATATGGTTTGATGGATGGTGGATTCAAATCTATATTCTTGGCAGTATCTGCATTCTGTAATGCAGGGTTTGATACGTTAGGAACCACGAGTTTACAAGCCTATGTTCATGATCCACTTATGTGTTTAACAATCATGTCTTTGATTGTATTGGGTGGTATTGGTTTTGCAGTTTGGTTTGATGTACGTGATAAAGTCGGACCATTATTAAGAAGAGAGATTTCATTTAAGAAATTTAGACATAGTTTAACGCTTCACACGAAAATTGTATTGTTGGTAACTGTATTCTTAATTGTTGTCGGTGGTGTTGTCATCATGTTGTTGGAATTCAACAATCCTAATACCATGGGAGATTTTACACTTCCAGAAAAGTTGATGAGTGGAATGTTTGAATCCATTGCTTTGCGTACTGCTGGATTTACATCCATCAATTATGCAGGACTACATCAAGGTACAAGTTTGATTATGATGATCTTAATGTTTATCGGTGGATCTCCAGGAGGTACTGCTGGTGGTATTAAGACAACTACATTTGCAGTTTTGGTTATCTATATGATTTGTATGTTGAAGGGAAAAGATCATACGATTGCATTTAAACGTACGGTTGGTAATGGTGTTGTGATACGAGCAATGGGTATCTTCTTCATCAACTTGGTAACTTTATTTACAGGAATTTTCCTTCTTTGTATATTTGAAGATAAGGATTTCTTATCCATGTGCTTTGAAGCAGTAAGCGCATTAGCGACGGTTGGATCGAGTCTAGGTATTACTGGTTCCTTAGGCGTTGCTGGGAAATTGATAATTATATTATTGATGTATGTAGGAAGAATTGGTATTTCTACTTTGATTCTTTCTCTTACTAGACAAAAGAATTTAGAAACAAATAAAGTTGTTTATCCGGATGGTAATATCATCGTAGGTTAAGGAGACAGGTGTATGAAAAAAACATTAAATAGACAGTATGCAGTATTAGGGTTAGGGATTTTTGGTTCTACAGTCGCAAAGACATTAAGTATGCACAATTGTGAAGTTATCGCAGTAGATAGTGATCCAAAGTGTGTCAATCGTATGGCAGATATCGTAACACAAGCAATGCAGTGTGATATTACCGACATTGATCAATTGCGTGCTGCAGGAATTGCGGATTGTGATATCGCTATTGTAAGTATGGGAAGTCATTTGGAAGAAAGCGCAATGGGTATTATCAACTTAAAAGAGTTAGGTATTCCTTATATCGTTGCGAAAGCTAAGAATAAACGTTATATGCAAGTATTCTTGGAACTAGGTGCGAATAAGGTTGTACGCCCTGAAAAGGAAATGGGAGTACAAGTCGCAAAAGGTGTACTTGGTAAAAATATTATTGATATCGTTGACTTAGATAAAGATTATAGTGTTGTGGAAATTCCAGCTCCTGAAAAATGGATTGGAAAGTCTTTAATACAATTAGATTTAAGACGTACGCATGGAATCAATGTTGTTGGAATACGTTCTGTTGGAGAAGAACATTTGAATATTTGTCCAGATGCAGAATATAGCGTAAGACCTAACGATCATTTATTGATCATTGCGAATGGAAATACATTGGATCAGTTCGATTCACTATAGGCGAAGGGTATGTGTGAAAGCACATACCTTTTTTGTATTAAATTAGTGTTTATTTTCATACACTCTATTAGGAGGTTGAGTTATGGTAGAAGTAGAAAATATACAATTAGATCATCATGAGTTTATTGGCATTTATTTAAATCTCCCTCAATATCCCATTCATTTTATTATGTCTACACATTCGATTCTTGCGCAAGAAAACTTCTCCATGGAGCATTTTAATCATGTAGAGAAAGATGTTGCTTTGATTTTGTGTAGTTATACCTTTGGCTTTGAGGGATTATTAGCAAGTGTTGTAGTGGATTGTAATACACACGCAAAGCATAAGGGTGTTTGTAAAGGAATGTTGGCGAAAGAGGCGTTGATGCTTTGTGAGAAAAATACGAATCAAGCGTTACCGCAAGTTTAAAATACTTGCGATCATAATAGTTTTATTAAGTTCGAGTTTTTTAGCGACTCGATCATTTAATCGTTATATGGAGCCTCAACTATTGGCAATTGCAAAACAACATGCAGGCTTTGCAATCAATAACATTGTAAAAGAAGTTCTAGCAGATATGGAGTTTAATCAAAAGGATACTGTAAATATTCAAAAGAACAATGATGGAACCATTACGAATATTGACTATGATTCCGCAAGGTTAAATCAAATCTTATATACTGCGCTAAATACTATCGATGCATCCTTATTAGCGGCACAAGATGGAAGAAAAGATCCAACTACAAAAGATGTATTCTATGAAGATGGAGTACTCTATGAGGTGCCTATGGGCTATTTCTCTCATCTTTATTTCCTATATGAAAAAGGACCGAAAGTAAAAATAAAGATGAAGATGATGAACGATGTGACTGGAGAAATCAAAACAGAAACAAAACCATATGGAATTAATAATACAATGGTGAAAATATCACTGGTTGTGCATGTAAACGCCCAAGTATTAACTTTTTTAAGTACGAGTGAATTGAACAATAAGTGTGAGATACCAATCATAATCCAAGTGGTGAATGGAAGTGTTCCTAATATTTCACCTTATGGGGCTACGAATGAATAAAAGCAGTCTTTCGGCCAATGTCATTTAGTTAAGAAATAATAAACTAGAGGAATCAATTAAAATTTGACCCTCTTTTTTTATTTTCAATATATGTATTGACATAACATTGAAAATCTGGCGCCTCGCTGCGCTCAGCGCTTCGTTAGGAAAGTAAAAGGAGGTTGTATCCACATGACAACTACAATTTTATTTTTCTGTAAATCAAAAGTATGGAATAAAGAAATAGGAGGATTTATTTATGTCCAACTATTCTAAAGAAGTTTTAGATGTATTAGATCATAGTATTTTATCTGCAATCCAGCGAAAAAACGAAATGAATATCGTTAAGAATTCTTCTGATTTCTCTAGAAATCGAAAATTAAATTTTCACGATTTAATGAAAATCATTATCTTTATGTCTTCGAAGCCAATTAAGGAAGAACTCTGGGATTATTTTGATTATGATGAAGATGTAGCTACTTCTAGTGCTTTCGTTCAAGCAAGAGAGAAATTGCTTCCTAATGCTTTTCAAACAGTATTTCATATGATGAACAAACATTTTCCTTGTGATACCACTTATCATGGGTATCATTTAATAGCAATTGATGGTTCTGATTTAGCTATTTCTCGTGATGAGAACGATCAAGAAACCTTTGTATATAAGGGAGAAAATATAAAAAATTGTAATCAGTACCATATTAATTCTGCGTATGATATATTAAATTATAGATATATTGATATGATTATTCATGGAGCACAAAACCCTGGTGAACAGGCTTCGATGCATATCATGGCAGAGCGATACAAATATGATAAAGCAATATTTATCGCAGATCGTAATTATGCAACTTGGAACATCATGGAGCATATTAAGCAAGCAAATCAAAACTTTCTTATTCGCTCTAAAGATATTCACGCTTCAACAGGACTTTTGAGAAAATTTAGTCTTCCAGATAGTGAGTTTGATTTAGACGTTGAAGTAATATTAACAAATAAACAAACAAAAGAAGTTAAGAACAATCCTAGCAAATATCGAGCTATTTCAAATACAACTACATTCGATTATATTACTCCTGAGCAAAGCTTTTATACAATGACGTTTCGTCTAGTTCGTTTTAAGATTGAAGGTCAAGAGGAATATGAATCAATCTTAACCAATCTTTCTAGAGAGCAATTTCCCAAAAAGATTATAAAAGAGTTATATGGGATGCGTTGGGGAATAGAAGTATCATTTAGACATTTAAAATATTCTGCTGGACTTCGTGTTCTCCACTCAAAAAAGCGAAACAGTATTCTACAAGAAGTTTGGGCAAGAGCAATTCTCTATAATTTATCGAGGGTGATTATAGACAAACTTACTAAAAAAGATAATAAAGCACATTTAAAATGGAACTATAAAATCAATATTACTAGAGCAATTCATTTTATACGTAAAATGGCAAAAAGAAAAGGTGGAGTTCCACCTAATCTTGAGGAAATGATATCTAAAGAAGTATTACCAATAAGAACTGAGCGTAAAAACCCTAGAAAAGTTAAAACTCAGCGCTTTATTTCCTTTAATTATCGTTTCTCTTAAACATGTATATTATACCTCTTATTTTCAAAAATATCATCCTTTAATAGGAGTTTTTATCATGTCAAAAACGAAACAGTTTATTTTATACAATAGTCTTTATAATAAAAAATCACAGTGTTTAGTATTCGTTTACTAATATCTGTGATTTTTCGTTTCTTAACTAAATGACATTGGTCTTTCGGCTGCTTTTATGAGCTTATTTACGTAAGGAATCAATATATTTACGAATATTAGATGCATTACTATATGTTTCACATCCATCTTTTGTACATACCACTAAGGTAGGGGATTGCATAATCGCAAACTTCTTCGTAAGTTCAATATTATCTTCCGCATCCACTTTATCATATTCTACACCAGCATTATTTAACCATGTAGATGCAATCTTACAATTTGGACAAGTCTTTGTTGTGAAGAGCATGATACCTTCTTCATCAACGACTGGTTTTTCTATTTGTGTTTCTTTTGTGCTTGGACTTGCAAATGCTTCTTTTCCAGAAAGGATAGAATGTCCAATGTCGTATTCTTTACGTTCTTTGTATTCTTGCGCTTTTCCTTCATTCCAGTTTTGGATAGGTCGATAATATCCTGTTATACGACTCCATACTTCTGTTGGCTTTCCACAAATTGGACATACATATTGTTCACCTGTTAAATACCCGTGAGTCTTACAAATAGAGTAGGTTGGGGATAATGTATAGTAAGGGAGTTTATAGTTGTCAGAAATGGTTTTCACAAGGCTAGCGGCAGCTTTCCAATCAGGAAGCTTCTCACCTAGGAAGGCATGGAATACAGTCCCTGATGTATACAGGGCTTGTAATTCATCTTGTACATCCAATGCATCAAAGATATCTTCACTAAAGCCTACAGGCAAATGAGAACTATTGGTATAGTATGGTGTTCCATCTTGTGTTGCGCAAAGGATATCTGGGTATAGCTTTTTGTCATGTTTCGCAAGACGGAAGGTAGTAGATTCTGCTGGAGTTGCCTCTAGGTTGTATAAATCACCATATTCTTCTTGATAAATGACCAAACGATTGCGCATATGATCCAATACTTCTTTTGTAAAGGCTTGTGTTGTTTTATCTGTTAAATCTTTACCTAACCAGTTGGCATTTAGACCTACTTCATTCATTCCAATCAAACCAATGGTAGAGAAATGATTTTCAAAAGATCCAAGGTAACGTTTTGTATATGGATAAAGACCTTCATCTAATAAACGAGTAATGATATCACGTTTAATTTTTAAGGAACGTGCAGAAATATCCATCAAACGATCCAATCGTTTATAGAAGTCTTCTTTGTTCGTTGCTAGATAGGCAATACGAGGCATGTTGATGGTCACAACTCCTACAGAGCCAGTACTTTCACCACTTCCGAAGAAACCTCCAGATTTTCTACGAAGTTCACGAAGATCCAAACGTAAACGACAACACATACTACGTACATCACTTGGTTCCATATCACTATTTACATAGTTAGAGAAGTAAGGTGTACCATATTTTGAAGTCATTTCAAACAATAAACGATTATTTTCTGTATCTGACCAATCAAAATCAGAAGTTATAGAATACGTAGGAATAGGATATTGGAAACCACGTCCTTGTGCATCTCCTTCAATCATAATTTCTATGAATGCTTTATTGATCATATCCATCTCTTTTTTACAATCTTTATATTTAAAATCTAACTCTTTACCACCAATGATACAGTTAAGCTCTGCTAAATCATTAGGTACACTCCAATCCAATGTAATATTAGAGAATGGTGCTTGTGTTCCCCAACGACTTGGTGTATTCACTCCATAAATGAAGGATTCAATGCATTTTTTTACTTGTTCATAAGATAAATCATCTGCTTTTACAAAGGGTGCTAAATACGTATCGAAAGAAGAGAATGCTTGTGCACCAGCCCATTCATTTTGCATAATACCTAAGAAATTGACCATTTGATTACAAAGGGTTGCTAAGTGAGAGGCAGGCTTACTTGTAATCTTTCCACTAACTCCACCCAATCCTTCTTGGATCAATTGTTTCAAAGACCATCCTGCACAATATCCAGTTAACATACTTAAGTCATGGATATGTACGTCACCTTTACGATGTGCACTTGCTATTTCATCATCATAAATTTCTGACAACCAATAATTCGCAGTAATGGCTCCGCTGTTATTTAAAATCAATCCACCGACGGAATAGGTAACGGTAGAGTTCTCTTTCACACGCCAATCGGTTGCTTTTACATAACTATCAACTAAGTCTTTATAATCTAGAATGGTTGACTTCATATTACGTAACTTTTCGCGTTGTCTACGATATAAGATATAAGCTTTCGCTACATCTGCATATCCAGATTCAATTAGTACGGCTTCTACACTATCCTGAATATCTTCTACTGCGATTTTATCTGCTTTAATTTTTGGTTCAAAATGGGATGTAACACGAAGTGCTAACATCTCTATAATACTTGGATGATATTGACGTTCAACTGCTTCAAATCCCTGTGTAATCGCATCACTAATTTTTGTGATATTAAATTCTCTTTCTTTGCCATCTCTTTTAATAACTTTGTACATGTAAGTTTCCTCTCTTTCAAATACCCCTTAACTGTGTGTTTGGTATATATTCCTTTATGATTTCTAGGAATGTGTGAAGTGTATCTATGTCATGCGCATGTAATCCTGGTGTAATGACATGGTCACTGTCGACGAAATTTTGAAGATAATAAGCATCTGCCCCTTGTAGCCATTTCGCAATCTCTTTCATATCTTCTATACTATGAAATTCTTTTACGATGGTTGTGCGAAATTCATAATCCACTGCATTGCTCAATAGATATTGAATACTTTGTTGGATAGGTGTGATATCAAAGGTGGTTAAACCTATGGTTTCCGCATATCGTTTAGGGCTGTTTTTTATATCCATGGCAACAAAATCCACAAGCCCTTCATCTACAAGATGTTTTAAGGCGATGGGATTACTACCATTGGTATCGAGTTTAATCTTATAACCGAGAGCTTTTACCTTTCGCATAAAAGGTTCTAATCCACTGCTTAATAGAGGTTCTCCTCCACTAATGCAAATTCCTTCCAATATTCCTATTCTCTTTTTTAAAAAGGATAGGATGTCTTCTTGTGCAATTTCTGCTGTATTCTCGGGAAGAAATACCAAATCAGAATTTTGACAGAATGGACAACGGAAGTTACACCCTCCTGTAAAAATTGTACTGGCCATCTTTCCAGGATAATCTAACAGTGTAAGCTTTTGAAGTCCAAAGAGGGATATTGTGGAAGTTGTATCTTCTTCTTCAAAATTACGGGCAGTATCACATAGCTTTTCCAAAGAAGCTTCGAAAAGTGCTTCTTCCTCCGTATCCATATTACTGGTTAACTTCTCCCACCATCTTCTTCTAACTTTATATATTTCGGGTATAATTTCTTTTGTTTTCTCAGTTGTATATAAACAACGAACACGTCGATCTTCTTCACTTGCTACAGTGGTAACCAAACCTTGTTCTTCCAGCTTTTGAACACTTTTTGTAATCGTTCCTTTATCGAAACAACCTTTCAAAGCGAGGCTTTGCATACTGATTCCTTCATTTTCATAAATGAGAATAAGGAAGGGGAGTTGCCCTGAACCGATGCCGTATTCTGCTAGTTTTTTATCGTAATACTTTTGCCCATTTCGGTACAAAAGAGAGATGTTCATAAATAAATAATTGCTGCTTTCCATAGTGTTCTCCTAATGGTTGACAATTCAACTATTATCATATTAGCACATGAAAGTTGAACATTCAACTAAAATAATGCGATGTTTTAAATTCTTAAGAAACCGTTTACAACTACAAGTATCAACTGTTTTAAAGGAATCAAACACGATATATGATGAACTTCATGAAAAGGCTATTAATCAGCACAAAATGTCACAAAAAAAGTCTATACATTGTACAGACTTTTCAATTGAATAGTACGAGTGAGAATATTATTTATAACTTCGTTTTTATGAAGATATTGAATCATTTATAACTTTATATTCGAGTTCAATATACGAATCTTTTAGAACATTACATTTCATAAGCTTTAAAGCCTTCAAATTTATTAACTCATTTTCTTGGGTGATTGATTTGCCATCAATCAATGTTGGAGTATCTTGTCCTCCAACCAAAAGTGGGGAAATAACTACATGTACATAATCAATTAACTTCTCTTTTAAAAACAATGCGTTTAAATTTCCACCAGATTGAATGGTGATTCTTTCTACGTCGAACTTTTCTGCTAAATCATGAAGCAATAGTTTTAAGTCTAATTCTGGGTACAATATAATTTCCAGATTATCATATTTCTCCTTCATAGAGAAGGCGACATGATGTTTGTTGGTCGTTAACAATATTAATTTATTCATCCAATGACAAATATAATCAATACCTTTTTCATTGAGCCAAGGTTTATTATCAATAATAACAAATCGACAATTCACTTTATCATGATATGTATCCATATCATTGACTCCTATTTTCGCCATTACTCTTCCAGTGTTTAAGGAATAGAAATCAGTCGTGGCTTCCAATTCATAATATTGGTGCAGACCTTCCTTAACACCTTCTATTGTACACCAATCTTTATCAGCGTCTAAATTGTCACTACTTCCACTGCTTATTTTTCCATCTAAGGATTCTAACATAAATAGGGTAGTTATGGGTTTTTTCATGCTTTTCATCTCCTTTTTATTAATCTTATAATAGCAGTTTTCTTTCAAATTATCTAGGGTTATATAGACCACAAAAAAACCTGCACATTGTACAGGTTTCTTAATTAGAATGGTGGGGACGGTGGGACTTGAACCCACACGGGATTGCTCCCAACGGATTTTAAGTCCGTTGCGTCTGCCGATTTCGCCACGACCCCAAAAATGGAGGTTCCGATCGGATTTGAACCGATGATCACAGAGTTGCAGTCTATTGCCTTACCACTTGGCTACGGAACCATGATCGCTGCATGTTTTTCAGAAGGATAAAATGGTGGGGACGGTGGGACTTGAACCCACACGGGATTGCTCCCAACGGATTTTAAGTCCGTTGCGTCTGCCGATTTCGCCACGACCCCGCAATTTCGCTACTGAAAACATGTTGCTATAATATTATATAATAATTAAACGAAAATGCAAGCAAAAAATGAACTTTTTACCAAGCTCTTTCAATCCTATGGAAATCAGTGATTTGAACTACTTTAGCTTATGAAACTTGTTGTCTAATGGAAGGG